>NZ_CP033077.1:900000-1107930 GCF_003716875.1 Vibrio zhugei
TCAAAAATAGCATATCAATACGATGCTAACGGTAACCTCACTTCGGTCGATGACGGTGAAACGCCGTTAGCGTGGCGTTATGACATCATGGACCGTGTGATTGAATCGCACGCCGGTTGGTCATCGCAATACTATGAATACGATGCGCTAGGGCTACTGAGCCAATGGCAACTGCCGGATACCAATGTCTTGTCTTATCAGCGGGCCAAAGGCGGCGTGTTAAGAGCGATACATCTTAATGATAAGGTACTAACGCAGCATATTTTCCAAAATGGCTTGGAAATGATGCGTAATCAAGGCGCGCTCAAAAGTCATTTTAACTATGACGACCAAGGTCGCCTCGTGAACCAATCGCAAATGGTGCAAGGGCGTGAAAAGCAGCGCCGCCAATATGCGTATGATGGGGCGGGCAACCTAACGCACATCGCCGATAAGCAGCGCGGCGACACGTTTTATGATTACGACCCTCTGTCTCGGCTAACCGCGGTGCGGGGCAATTTGGATGAGCAGTTCACGCATGATGCGACAGGTAACCTCATACCCAATCACCTCAATCTGAAAAACAGTGAGCTATTTGAGCATGCGCCGGGCAACCAACTGAAAATTAATGGCGATAGCCATTACGAATACGATGAGTTTGGCCGGTTAATCAAAGAAAGCCGCGGCAAACAGCAAAGCTTAGTCACGCACTACGAATACTATTGCCAGCATCGCTTAATCAAGGTCACCATGCCCGATGGTAGCCAAGCGCATTACCGCTACGACGCCTTTGGTCGCCGTATTGAAAAACGAGTGATGGACAAAACCGGTGTGGAAACCACCATCGAGTTTTTATGGCAAGGCGATAATCTCATCGCGGAAATGACCAACAGCGAGCAGTATCAAAGCTATGTGTATGAGCCCGGTACCTTCCGCCCGCTCGCTTTATTGAAAGGCGAAGGTATAGAAGCAGAGGTTTATCACTACCACCTAGACCAAATCGGTACGCCTTTAGATATTACCACCCCACAAGGTGACACGGTTTGGTCGGTACAATATCGCGCTTATGGGAATGTGTTTAAGAAAACCGTTGCGAAAATCGACAGCCCACTGCGCTTCCAAGGTCAGTATTTTGATGCGGAGACGGGGTTACATTACAACCGTCACCGGTATTATAATCCGAGTGCAGGGCGTTTCATCACCATCGACCCCATTGGCCTTGCCGGTGGTTTGAATAACTACCAATATGTGCCGAATCCGACGGGGTGGGTGGATCCGTTGGGGTTGCATGATATTCCTGGTAAGGGACCGTGTAAAAAAAATGATAGTCCCCAAGTTACTAATTCAAGTCAAAGTACTCCACCAGAATCATCTTTAACTGAGGAGGACTATAAGAAGAGAGTTGAGCTTTTGGAGAATTTATATGGTACTGATAATGTCACTCTCTAGACAAGCATGGAGCTCAAACCGGAATTCAATCACAGTATAAAAGGGTTCAAGATATAAATTATCCAAACCCCACCACCGGAGAACCTGGACTTCCAACAAAAAAGGCTAGTATGTTTTTAACTCATAAGGACCATTATCAGACATTGAGACGCGCTATTCTTGAGAAGAAAAAAAACAAGTCTAGAAATGAAATACCAGTTCAATTTGATAGACAAATAGGGCTAAGTATTAAAAACCAAGGAACTCATGCCAATAGAGGTCCTTTTACTGAATCACAAACTAACAAAGCGGTTGTTAGATTTGATCCTAATAGTGGTAAATTTTTTACCGCATATCCTGAATAGGTAGGTTGTTATGATAAATAAAGTTAATTTTGAAGATGTTTCGGGCTTTTCTTTACCTGAAAGTCTAATGGGTTTTTATGAAAAAAATAATGGAAAATTACCTGCTACTTTTAAGTTCAAAAAGGTTGGTTTCATTCTGGAATTACAGTATTTTTTAGATATATATGATGTCAATAATTATGATGATAAAACTGGACTTATATCTTTTGCTGTAACGTCTGATGGAAATGAGCTATTGGTTAGCTCGAAAAATGAAAGTTCAGATATTTTTCAGAAAGAATGTGGTGAAATAGATAAGATAGGAATCTTAATGGATGATTTAGTGACAGCTGAAAAATTTTAATTTCCTGATGTCAACTTAAAACAAAAATAATGGGGTCAAGTTAGCTGGCTGAGATGGACTAGATTTATCCCGATTTCAGATAATAAGTGCGACATTCATGGAAAGCGTAGAAGAAGAAGCCAACTGCTGAAAGTGGTACGCTCTTCTCGCCAAAGAAACAAGCAGTACTACCATGAATTATCAGCAGTTGACCGAAGGCAGAAGATACCAGATTTCTGCTCTTTTGGAACGGGGAATTTCGGTTCCTGAAATAGCTAAAACAGTTCAGTGCCACCGCTCGACGGTATACCGTGAGCTTAAACGCGGTCGGAAGGGAGAGCATTATTGCCCTAACGAAGCCCAGATGTCGTCTACCAAAAAGCGCAAAACAGCACGTAAATACCGAATACCAAAGGAACGTGTCGATTTTATCCGCCTTCTTTTAGAAACAGATTGGAGTCCAGAGCAGATTTCTAATGTATTAACGAAAATTGGTGCATCTGTCAGTCATGAGTGGATCTATCGCTTTGTTGCTCAAGATAAACGCTTGGGCGGTAAGTTATATCGTCACTTGAGACAAGGTCATAAGCGGTATCGCCGAGGTAAACAAGAGAAAGCTCCAGCGATAAAAAATGCCGTTTCGATTGATGATAGACCAAGCATCGTTGACAGTAAGGAGCGGTTTGGTGACTGGGAAATCGACACTGTGCTAGGTAAGCATGGTACAGGTGCAATGGTGACTATTTTAGAGCGTAAGACTCGATTTTACGTGGTAAAGAAAGTGCCATCTAAGTCAGCGGATGATGTCACCAAAGCGACAATAGAGCTACTGAAGCCCTATAAGAAACATGTCCATACCATTACGGCAGATAACGGGCGAGAGTTTGCAGGTCATGAAACCATCGCAAAAGAATTAAAGGCTGATGTGTACTTTGCTCATCCGTACAGTTCTTGGGAGCGTGGTGCTAATGAGAATGCGAACGGTCTTTTAAGGCAATATGTGAAGAAAGGAACCGATCTAACGACAGTGACGGACATCGATATAGAGTTCGCTTTATCGCGGATAAATTACCGTCCGAGAAAGTGTTTAGGCTTCAAGCAGGCAGCCATTATATTTGAGGAGATGGCTTTAGCTTCTTGATATTGGAGAGTGTCGCACTTCGCAGTTGAATTCGGGCATAATTGGCTGTTTGAGTTTTAACCCACCAATCGTCATACTTAAGACTCTTGAACTGTTTAAAGGAAGTGTAATCCTCATCTACTCTGTATGTTACCGTTCTAGAAAGGTATTGGTTATAACATTTTTGTAGATTTACCTTCTACGATTCTTGCGACTAAACGAGTCGGGTATGTGACGTCCACCAAAGGTAAATCCCAAGGGTCACTGGAATTAAAGTCCGCACAAGATGTATTAAATAAACCCGTGACCATTAATGAACTGACAGTGAGCGCATCATGATTTCCAATGAAGAAATAAAACAACGGCAAGCACAGCTAGATAGCGAAGAGGTTATCTTTGAATGGGAAGCGATGTATCCTGCTATTGTTGGTAAAAATGGGAAGTTAATAAGATTTTGTATTGGTGCTTTGCCCATGTTAATTGTAGGAATGTTATTGACTTGGCTTGTTATAGTGGAAGACGCCTATATTATGTTGTTTCCCATATATTCGGCATTAATATTAGCCTTTTATTTTGTCTACTGTCTTCAATTATCTGATAATAGATGTCGTTATCAATTAACCAAAAAAGGGGTTATTACCTATACACAGCAAAATATCCCAGAATCAGTATATGGCTTTTTTAGAGGATTTGCTTGGTTTGGAATGGGAGTCTGTGTTGTCGCAGCGGTTGTAGTTGGCCCAGCGGTATTTGTTGGGGCAGGAGCATTTGCATTGATGTCGCCCGAATTCAACTGCGAAGTGCGACACTCTCCAATATCAAGAAGCTAAAGCCATCTCCTCAAATATAATGGCTGCCTGCTTGAAGCCTAAACACTTTCTCGGACGGTAATTTATCCGCGATAAAGCGAACTCTATATCGATGTCCGTCACTGTCGTTAGATCGGTTCCTTTCTTCACATATTGCCTTAAAAGACCGTTCGCATTCTCATTAGCACCACGCTCCCAAGAACTGTACGGATGAGCAAAGTACACATCAGCCTTTAATTCTTTTGCGATGGTTTCATGACCTGCAAACTCTCGCCCGTTATCTGCCGTAATGGTATGGACATGTTTCTTATAGGGCTTCAGTAGCTCTATTGTCGCTTTGGTGACATCATCCGCTGACTTAGATGGCACTTTCTTTACCACGTAAAATCGAGTCTTACGCTCTAAAATAGTCACCATTGCACCTGTACCATGCTTACCTAGCACAGTGTCGATTTCCCAGTCACCAAACCGCTCCTTACTGTCAACGATGCTTGGTCTATCATCAATCGAAACGGCATTTTTTATCGCTGGAGCTTTCTCTTGTTTACCTCGGCGATACCGCTTATGACCTTGTCTCAAGTGACGATATAACTTACCGCCCAAGCGTTTATCTTGAGCAACAAAGCGATAGATCCACTCATGACTGACAGATGCACCAATTTTCGTTAATACATTAGAAATCTGCTCTGGACTCCAATCTGTTTCTAAAAGAAGGCGGATAAAATCGACACGTTCCTTTGGTATTCGGTATTTACGTGCTGTTTTGCGCTTTTTGGTAGACGACATCTGGGCTTCGTTAGGGCAATAATGCTCTCCCTTCCGACCGCGTTTAAGCTCACGGTATACCGTCGAGCGGTGGCACTGAACTGTTTTAGCTATTTCAGGAACCGAAATTCCCCGTTCCAAAAGAGCAGAAATCTGGTATCTTCTGCCTTCGGTCAACTGTTGATAATTCATGGTAGTACTGCTTGTTTCTTTGGCGAGAAGAGCGTACCACTTTCAGCAGTTGGCTTCCTCTTCTACATATTTCCATGAATGTCGCACTTATTATCTGAAATCGGGGGTATTGCTTATAACATTTTCCTAGATTTACCCTCTACGGTTCTTGCGACTAAACGAGTTGAATATGTGACATCCACGAAAGGTAAGTCCCAAGGATAATTATAAGTAAAATCGATGGGTTAGATGACGATACGTTGGTTGTCCATCGCTTTGAAGGGCATGAATCGTTATCAGAGAGTGTCTTCAAAGGGCAACCGTGCTACGGCTTTCACTATCGATTTGAATTAGCAAGCCGACAATCGACCATCACGCCACAGCAGGTGGTGGATAGAGCCGTGGATGTCACTGTGTTTCGTAATGACGAGGTGGTGCAGCGTATCAATGGCATTGTACGCCAGTTTACGCAAGGCGATATTGGTCATCGCTTTACCTATTATTCTTTAACGCTGGTCCCCACACTGGAACGGTTATCCTTACGTCAAAACAGCCGTATCTTTCAGCTCAAAACGGTCCCTGACATCTTGTCCACCTTGCTACAAGAAATGGGCATTAATGATTATGCCTTTAATTTGCAACGGACGTGTGCTCAGCGCGAGTTTTGTGTGCAATACCGGGAAACGGATTTAGCCTTTTTACATCGTCTCGCCGCCGAAGAGGGACTGGTGTATAACTTTACCCATAAGCAAGGCAAGCACACGTTAGTGTTTACCGATGCGAGCGCCAACCTGCCTTCACTCAGTGCGCCGGTTCCCTATAATGCGCTGGTAGGTGGCACCAATGATGAGCCGTATATTTCACAATTGAATGCCCATACTCGCAGCGAAGTCAGCAGCACGGCGTTGCAAGATTACAGTTTTAAAAAGCCAGCGTATCAATTTGCTCAGCAAGCGCGTGGGCAAAATATGGACTATCAATTGACCGATTACGAACATTTTGATTCGCCTGGTCGGTTCAAAGATGATGAATCCGGTAAAGCGTTTAACCAAATTCGTTTAGAGTACCTGCGCCGTGAAGCCAAAACTTTCCGCGGGAAAAGCAACCAAGCGGCGTTGCGAGCGGGGTATGGTTTCACGCTTTCTGAGCACCTTGATACGGCGATGAATGCCGATTATGTGCTGGTGGCGGTCACCCATCAAGGCACCCAGCCTCAAGCACTAGAAGAAGAAGGCGGCAGTGGCGCCACCACTTACTCAAACCAGTTTACGGCCATTCCCAGCACGGTGAATTGGCGTGCCACCCCGCAACCGAAACCGCTGGTGGATGGGCCAATGATGGCAATAGTCGTGGGTCCGAAAGGCGAGGAAATTTTCTGTGACGATTACGGGCGTGTGAAAGTGCATTTTCCATGGGACCGGTATTCGTCTGCCGATGAACATAGCTCATGCTGGGTACGCGTGTCACAAGGTTGGGCAGGCTCGCAATATGGCATGCTTGCCATTCCACGGATTGGCCACGAAGTGATTGTCTCGTTTTTAAATGGTGACCCCGATCAGCCGATCATCACCGGCCGTACTTATCATGCGACCAATACCGCACCTTATCCATTGCCAGATAATAAAACCAAAACCGTGATCCGCTCAGAGACCCATCAAGGGGAAGGGTTTAATGAACTGAGCTTTGAAGATCAAGCGGACAGCGAGCAAATTCATGTGCATGCGCAAAAAGACTATGAAGGGCTGATTGAAAACGATCATACACAGCTGATTCATAACGATAAACATCTCACCGTTGACCGCGATAGTTATAGCCAAGTCAAAAATAACCGTCATTTGACGATCCGTGGCGAGAGCCGCACTAAAATTACCAAAAATCACAATGTAGATATAAAAGGCTCACTGCAACAAAAAGTCACGGACAAAACCATTGTGGATGCGGGTAGTGAGGTCCATCTCAAAGCCGGTAACAAGATTGTGTTAAACGGTGGGGATGAAATGACCCTCAAAGTGGGCGGTAGCTTTATCAAAATGGACGCAGCAGGGGTAACCGTGGTTGGCTCAGCCATCAATATCAACTCCGGTGGCAGCGCAGGCGCAGGCTCCGGATACGCAGGACTCGCCGCCTTACTGCCTAAAGCCTTAAAAGAAATCAAAGCTTTAGCCGCAGGCATCATGCCGAGTGCGGTAGCGTCTCAATCGGGAGCGAGTGAAGAAGTAAAAGCGGCCGAGGTACCACAAGAGAGCGTCGCTCAGTTGGATGAATTGGCGGTTGGCCAGCAAGTGGAAGCACTGAAAGGGAAAGCCTCTGTCGCAGAGAGTTGTAAGGCGAAATAATGGTAGTCACATTTCAATTAAGCGAACTAAAACCCTCATTTGCTGAGCACGATGTGAATACGCCAATGTATTTGTTTGTTGATGGCGGCCAAGTCGACAATCTTGTTACGTACTTGTATCAATTACCCGGTCATTTAGATATTGAGCCGATGTATTTGTATCCGCCTTATGATGCCTTAAAGGAAGTCTCTCCCTACATGGTGCGTGCAACGGCAGAGGTGAAGCAATGGTTTTTTAGTCTCAATGATATTACCGCGGGTTTCTTTTTTAGCTCAGATGAGCCTCTGGACAGTCTTCGAGATTATTATCGTCGTTTTATTCAAGTGCAGACACCGTATCACAGTGAGGTGATGCTAAAAATGGCCCATTCCGAAGTGGCTTGGGTACTATTGAGTCATGCGGATTCACCTTTTTGGGGCGCAATGCAAACGGCATGGTTGCCCACGCGTTTAGGGTGGCAGGTGCTGCATGCGCCTAAAAATCCCATCTCACTCGATAGCGAGACCATGTTTGTGCTTAATGATGAGGTATGGCAAGAGTTGGGGCGGATTTCCTGGCGTAATAATCTAGAAACGATCGCCGCGCATCTCGATCGTTACTTCCCTGAGGTTCGTGGTAAGCACCTTGATTTTGGGGGTTGGATTCATGACCATGCCACAATCGGGTATCAACAAGGTTTTACGACAGAACGTGATTTGTTGCAATACTTTAACGTGCTGGCGTGTGTGGGGGATAACCCCAAACACATTGAGAGGCGACACCCCAATATCTATACATTAATGACGAAACCATCGGCATCCACCCCTTCCCAACGAATAGAAAAAGCCGCAGAGATGGCATGGGCATATTACGAAACGTCAGTACAAGGCGAGGCAGGAGAACAATCCAATGGCTAATCCAGTTACAGAAAGTAAAAACAAAGGTCGTGATACTGACGCGAGCTCACCGTCAAAACGTTGCCCAGTGAGTGGCGAAGGTGTCGCGATTATCCCCGTCCGTTACGCGATTGATGATGTGGATGAGAACGGTCATCAGCTTAACCCATTGCCTGAAGAAGGCGATTGGCATGGTCCATTTGATTTAGAGCATGCCAAATATACGATGCGTCGCCTGCGTGATGGGTGGCTGTATGTGTATGATGAAGATGGCGAGACTTTCAATGAGTATCAAGTCGATGGGGCCAACCTGATTAAATATAATTGGGGTGCTGATGAAGCCAGCAAAGCGCCAGAAGAGCGTGGCAGTGCCGGCGAAAGTAAGGTGTATTTATCGTATCCGGCTAAGCATACGCTGTATCTCGGTTTTAGTTATCATCGTTGGACATGGCGCGTGTGTGAGCACATGCGCTCTCACGCATCAGATCGTAAAAAATGGATGCGCAAGCTGGATCTCAATAATTATTGTCACGGTCAATCCCTGTATCGCAATCATGCGGGGTATTATGAGGGATTGACTCAAGCGGTGGCGGATATCGATAATGGGGGCAGCCTACTTTATAAAGACATGTTTACGACCACCTGCACTCCGCTTAAACAAACCGAACCATCCCAACCGGAACCGGAAGAATTAGGCTTAGGCTGGCTACATGGCTTAAATGTATCCGATGACGAATTCATGAAAATGAATGGCATTGACGATAAGCCTGTTACATTGCCATTTCCAGCCACACCTGAAAAAGAAGCGCTTGAGAAGCGCGTGAACGACACGCCTTTAGTGAAAGTCAAACCCAGAGCGACGATAAACGAGTATACGCTGCCTGATAAAACCGCAGGGTTGTTTATAGCCCTCGATGATCCGCTAGCCGATTTGTGTGATTTAACCGCGCAATTAGCACTCTCATGGGCGGAAAAAGAGCAGGTGGTCGGCAGTGAGCAAAAGACTCACAAAGTGCGCATGGCGGAAATCACGCGGAAAATCGCCGCGGTGCCGTTACCCGACACGCTGCACGATACCGATGAGCTCTCCGCTGCTGAGCTTTCTGAGCATTTGAAAAATGATCCAATTCTAGAGTTACGTTATGAGGAACGTTTAAATCAGCTACTCAAAACGGATTATGAGTTTAATCAGGAAGTCGAACGTATGCCGCGTGGTGGGATATTAGCGTTAAGTGATGACGATGCTGAATCTATGGTTAGACGTAACTATCCCAATTTCGATAACAATATTCAGCAATTAAAAAGCCAATGTGGGATTGACATTAATGAAGCGCTTCGTGAGCAATATTGTAAGCTCAAAGAGAGTGAAATTCCCGAGCAAGCTCGTTTATTTGATGAAGATGGCGAGCAGGGCCTATATTCGTTCCTATTGGATTTTTATCAGCAAACGCAAGGGAAAAATGAAGTCATTACCCAGCGCTTTAATGAAGTGGAAGCCGCCGTTCGTCAGTTGAGTAAGAATCCACTTGCCCTGGGGTTAGATAATCAACACAGTTTTGATCAGGCGTATTTTCTCTCGATTGCCAGCCAAGTCGTAATGATGCTCAAAAATACGGCGATAGATGAGGCATTGACGCAGCGGTTTGTCGGTTTACTGTCATTGAGTCACCCTGATAATCTAGTGAGTTTAGCGCCATTCGCTTTATCAAAAGAGGTATGGCAAGCACTGGAGGCAGCAAATCCAATTAATGAACAAAATATCAGCGCGGCCTCGTTGGGCTCGGCGGGAGATTGGGGGAATGTATTAGGACGGATTTCAGAATCGCAAGCGTTTATCTATGACACCCGGCTGGATGATCAGCAGTGGTATCAAGCGTTAGTGCTCCCGGTGAGAAAGTCGATAGAGTCCTTCAAAACGGTGTATCAAAGTCACGCAAGTGGTTATTTCAGTGCCATGATGGATAACCTGATGTACCTGAAGTCCACAACCAGCAGTAATCCTAATGTGAACGCATTACATTCCCTGACCAGTGCTTTTCGAATGATGTTGATGCATAAGCTCGGCGGAGGTAAAAAGGCATCCATTAAAGCCAATAACAATTTTAAAGCTGAGCTTAAACAGTATCAGCGTAGAGTATTAGAGTATCAAAACCGACTCATAAACTTTAACAATAGCCTTGCTCGCGGTGGCATGGCGGTTAATGATAAGCACATTGCCAAAGAACGTCAGGCGTTTGAAGCCGAGAAGGTGCAACTTGAACTCGATAAGCCCGAGTTTGTCACGCTTGCCAATCAAGAGTTGCGCAGCCAAGTGCACACGATCAAAGAGCAGGTTCTAAAGAACATTAATCAGAGCAAAGAGGCGTGGAAATACCTGGGTGGTTTAGGCAGTTTGATTGCGGTACTCAACGTGATTAACCTCAATTCGGTGACCCAAGCCTATGAGTTTAAAAACAACGAGAATGACAGTTTTGATGCCGCCGATCGAGAGCTGATTTCCACTTGGGCTTGGACCGCCAATGCGGTGATTTCGGTGTTTCGTGATAAATCTTGGTCTCAAGTTATGATCAATGGATGGGAGAAAAATGACTTTTCTTATGTGGCTCAAAGAGGCGGTAAAGCACTCGCGAATAAATTAATCATGAGAACGCTAGCAGCCGGTGTTTTAGGCGCGGTTGCCGCCGCGCTGGAAGGCGCCAATTGCTGGGGTGAAATGTGGAGCCATAGCAATTCAGGTGCGGAAAAAGTACTTTATGGATTAAAGTTTACTGCTCTAGCCTTACAAGGGGGTATATCATTAGCACAAGCAGGGCTTTCACTTGCTATCCGAAGTGGTATGCAACTGAGTATTGGTGTAATGTTTGCACCTATATTTGTCACCGGTTTGTGGGTGGCGGGTATTGTATATTTACTCGCCACAGTACTTATTGCTGTCTTTACATTGCCGAAAATGGCGAAATGGTTACGGCAATCGACTTGGGGTGTGGATTATAATGATGAATGGAGCGTGGAAGAAGAAATCAAACGACTGGAAAATCTGATTTATCAGCCAAGTGTTTCGCTAGAAAAAGTCAATATTAAATACGTTGTGTCTGATCATCTTAGTATGGCTCAAGAGACCTATGACTGGGAATTAAAAATCGTTATGCCTAAAGTCTTTGAGGGGAGAACCATTGGCTTAAATATCAGTACTAAGTACATCGCGCCAACGAATAGGTATAAATTTGATTCTGATAAAGTTGCTCCAAAACTTGTGAATACTCAGGGGGAATGGTCTATTGATCGAGAAAGTGAACGACCTGTATATACCGTGGCGTTACTTAAACAGAATGATATTGCTTACAATATATTCTTGGATGTCCCTTCTAATATTCTGTCGACGGAAAAAATTGGTTATGTCATGTCTACACAAGGGAAAAACCAAGGACAACTTGAATTGAAATCCGCACAAGACGTATTACGTAAACCTGTGACCGTAAATGAACTGACAGTGAGCGCATCATGATTTCCAATGAAGAGATAAAACAACGACAAGCACAGCTCGATAGCGAAGAGATTATCTTTGAATGGGAAGCGATTTATCCTGCTATCATCGGGAAAAATAGTAAGCTAGCTAGGTTTTGTCTTGGTGCTTTGCCTATGTTAATCGTTGGCATATTATATACTTGGTTTGTAGTACTGAAAGAAGCTTATATAACATTGATCCCTATGTATGTAGGATTAACTCTAGCATGCTATTTTGTCTACTTTCTGCAATTGTCTGATAATAAATGTTGTTATCAATTAACCCAAAAAGGGGTCATTACCTATACACAGCAAAATATTCCGGAATCAGTTTATAGATTTTTTAGAGGGTTTGCTTGGTTTGGAATGGGAATTTGTGTTGTCGCAGCGGTTGTAGTTGGCCCAGCGGTATTTGTTGGGGCAGGAGCATTTGCATTGATGTCGTTCGCCTTTCGTGATTTTAAACCTAAAGTTGACAAAAGGAATTATCTATTTTGGGGTGAAGTGAAAATTTATGATATCTATGATGAACATAATATCATGTTTGTGAGTAGTGCTCCTATAAACTGCGGAGATACAAAGCTTTTTTATAATAATGAAGATACAAAAAATATTATAATAAACAATTTATATATGATATTAAAGCAGCCTGATTTTCTTAGAGTAAAAACGAGTAATGATGCGTATAATGATGAGTTTATGCAAAAAATGTTTAAATCTTATCGAGAACAAAATCCTATTAAATAGCATTAATTAGAATAAATCGATCATTAATATTCAATATCAAGCAGTCAAAATCATTGTTTAAAAACACCCGATTTCAGATAATAAGTGCGACATTCATGGAAATATGTAGAAGAGGCCCGATTTCAGATAATAAGTGCGACATTCATGGAAATATGTAGAAGAGGAAGCCAACTGCTGAAAGTGGTACGCTCTTCTCGCCAAAGAAACAAGCAGTACTACCATGAATTATCAACAGTTGACCGAAGGCAGAAGATACCAGATTTCTGCTCTTTTGGAACGGGGAATTTCGGTTCCTGAAATAGCTAAAACAGTTCAGTGCCACCGCTCGACGGTATACCGTGAGCTTAAACGCGGTCGGAAGGGAGAGCATTATTGCCCTAACGAAGCCCAGATGTCGTCTACCAAAAAGCGCAAAACAGCACGTAAATACCGAATACCAAAGGAACGTGTCGATTTTATCCGCCTTCTTTTAGAAACAGATTGGAGTCCAGAGCAGATTTCTAATGTATTAACGAAAATTGGTGCATCTGTCAGTCATGAGTGGATCTATCGCTTTGTTGCTCAAGATAAACGCTTGGGCGGTAAGTTATATCGTCACTTGAGACAAGGTCATAAGCGGTATCGCCGAGGTAAACAAGAGAAAGCTCCAGCGATAAAAAATGCCGTTTCGATTGATGATAGACCAAGCATCGTTGACAGTAAGGAGCGGTTTGGTGACTGGGAAATCGACACTGTGCTAGGTAAGCATGGTACAGGTGCAATGGTGACTATTTTAGAGCGTAAGACTCGATTTTACGTGGTAAAGAAAGTGCCATCTAAGTCAGCGGATGATGTCACCAAAGCGACAATAGAGCTACTGAAGCCCTATAAGAAACATGTCCATACCATTACGGCAGATAACGGGCGAGAGTTTGCAGGTCATGAAACCATCGCAAAAGAATTAAAGGCTGATGTGTACTTTGCTCATCCGTACAGTTCTTGGGAGCGTGGTGCTAATGAGAATGCGAACGGTCTTTTAAGGCAATATGTGAAGAAAGGAACCGATCTAACGACAGTGACGGACATCGATATAGAGTTCGCTTTATCGCGGATAAATTACCGTCCGAGAAAGTGTTTAGGCTTCAAGCAGGCAGCCATTATATTTGAGGAGATGGCTTTAGCTTCTTGATATTGGAGAGTGTCGCACTTCGCAGTTGAATTCGGGTTAATGCTTTGCAGTTGTTTGACAATAAAGAATAAGAAGGACCCGACGATCAGTAATGGATAGTTCATATCAGGACCAACCACGAAGCCGCCTGGAAATTTATCAATGATTTCTCCTGGACCGCCAACGACAAATAAAGCGACGACTGCACACGCGACTGAAATCACCGCGACAACGAGGGTTTGAATAAAGTCGGAGGCGACTACCCCCCATGCGCCACTGATTAAAGAGACTAAGAGTACCGCAGCCCCAGTTAAATAGATGGTCAGATTTATATCGGTATCGAAAACTGCAGACGCAAAGACGCCCAATCCATTTAACCAGACTCCAGCGTTTAATACGCTGAGTGGGATGATAACCCACGTAAAGAATTGCTCGTTACCGTTACCAAACCGACGTCGTACGCCTTCAGTCGGAGTGTCTACGCGTGTTTGCCTAAAACGTTTTGCGAAATAGAAGTACGCAAATGCATAGGCGACCATGTTACCAATGAACACGCCGAGAATTTCAAAGCCTGAGCTGAAAGCCTTACCAGCAGCCCCGGTAAATGTCCATGCGGAAAACTGGGTCATAAAAGCGGTTGCACCAACCATCCACCAAAGCATTTTCCCACCGCCCCGGAAGTAATCGCTCGTACTTTTACTCGCCATTTTTTTGAATAACACACTGATCATAATCATTAATGCAAAGTAACCAGCTATCACCAGATAGTCGTATTCCATAGTATTCTCCAAAACGATGTTTTAATTTTATCGAAGTATATTTTCGTTATTGATTTTCAACTGTGATTCAAATCGAAACATCGGTTCATTTATGTAAATGTATAAAGATATGTGACGGGTTTCACGGAAAGTTAGGGGATGATTCTATGAGGGAATGATGGATTCTTAGTGACTTTGGTTAGAGTATATCTGGTACTGTGGTACTGTTTGTGTCCATTTGGGGAAGGATTTTTGACCGGTGGAGTGATGGATGACTCGATTTATGAGTGCTGAGTTTTCATAGCAATAATATTTCAAATAAAAACAATGTATTATTTGTTATTTTTAGATGTATCTACTTTTATAGATAATCATGTATTTCAACGAGTTTATCGCTAGATCTGTCACCGGTATCGTCAGTGTTAGTGGGTAAATACATAGTATTGAATATGTGATTGGGTGTTTTCTCACGATTTAAATCTTTTACACTTCTTATATTTTTTAAAAATGAAATAATGTTTTATTTATGTCACATATTTATTTTTAATAAAAATATTGTTGTTTTTTGATCACAAAATTAAAATCATTATCTTTTTAATTTTTGAAATCGTCGTATTTTATTGATGTGATTTTTTTAAAATAAAACGGTATTTCAAAATGAATAATTTGATGTGTATCTCTACCTTGGCCTTGGCTATGGTCGCAACCACAGCACAGGCGTCATACATAAACCTCCGTCATGAATTTGTTCCTCGTTACGATGGTCAAGCTGCGCAGCAGGCAGATCGCGTAGCGGTAGGAAATCGTTTCTCTAATGGGGTTGGTTTTGAAATAGAAGCCAAATGGAAAAGCCAAAATGAGGATGCATTGGGCGAACAAACAGGTAATGGCAATCAGGCCAATGTGAGTTATCTGTACCACATTGATGACCAATGGAGTTTAAAACCTCAGTACAAGTGGGAATCGAAGTCTGATCGTGTTGGGCATCAGTTCAATTTAACCTTGGGTTATAAGGTCAATGATGATTGGAGTGTGTCGTTTCGGCATCGGTATCATTATGAGAATAAACAGCATACCGATGAGGGTTCAGATGCGACGAATAGCCACTATAACCGCTGGACATTTAGCGCAGGTTATAAAGGTATTGAGAACATAAAATTGACGATGGATGTTGATTACACCTTTAATCCGGATTCGTCCTCTCCACGTTGGAAAGACCGTCAATCTTGGTTCTCGGAGTGGAATATAAAAGGTGAGTACTCCGGATTTGATAGTCAGTGGGCGCCATTCATGGAGCTAGGTATTAAACCTTATAAGTCTGGAGATTACGTTTATCAAGGCGATACTACCCCTGACAAATGGCGTCCAAGAATCCGTATCGGCATGAAATACAGCTTCTAAACAACACTGACCATCAATCAAAAAGCGGACTTGCAGGGGATCGCAATCAGCTTTCGCATTATAGGAATCATTGCTATGAAAAAACTATCGATGATGATGTCGATGACCGCTGTACTATGTATGGTGGGATGCTCTCCACAATCTAGCGACAACGTTATGACGAATAGCCAAGCGTTAACATGGCAAGCAATAACATTTGGGCAATCGACGGATCGCAACTTTGGATCGACCATTTTACCCAATAAAGTCGGCCTCAACCAGGTCACGACACGTGGTCATAAGGTGCAACCCGGCCCGATTGCATCGCAGTTTACGATTGAAAGTCGGGGTGGAAAATTAGCAAACTCCCATGAAGGAGGCACGTTTTACTACACGCAACTGCCGGCGAATGTGAATTTTTCTTTATCTGCTACGGTTGTGTTGCATCAACTTGGCCCAGAGACTGGCGCCTTCCCTAATCGTCAAGAGGGTGCGGGTTTGATGGTACGAGATGTGATTGGTAAACCGAGGATGGATCCACAGCCACAAGGTCAGGAAGAGTTTCCTGCGGCCTCTAATATGGTGATGAACGTGATTCGAGCCAATGAAAAAGGCGATAACGGATTAGTGAATATTGACGGTAATTTTCGAGAGGGGATCTATCAACCATGGGGTACGGCGGGTAACCGAATGAGTCGAACGGAATATGTCAAAGGCGTCTCGTTTGGTGAGACACATCCATATCGCATGACATTGTCTCGTTCCGATGAAGGTTACACAGTCAGTTACTCGGATGGTCAACGCCGTCAAGTATTGCTCGTTAAAGGGGCCAATGCCAATATTGTCCAGATGCAAGAGAGCGAGCATCAGTATGTGGGTTTCTTTGCCGCGCGCAACGCCAAAATGACGGTGAGTGATGTTCATTTGATGCTTTCTGCTGCCAATACACCGAATGCGCCACGTTATCATGCCCAATTAGTTCGCCCAGTATTACAGCCTGCCTCCTCCGACCGTTCTGCAACAAAAAATTATATCTTTCAAGCTCGGGCCAATTACTCGGGAGTTTATCGATTGCAACAAGATGGGCACGAAGTGGCTCACACTCAACCGATCAAAGCTGGAGATATGTTTCGCTACCACGCCACATTGGAACAGCAAAAAACGCAATTTGACGTAGCATTTCAACCCATTGAAGGTCCAGACTTAAGTCCGTTAACATATCAGCAAACGGTGATAAAAGTCTCGATGGCCGAGCCTGAGACCATTGTGGTGAACCCAGATGGAACAGGCGGGCATTTAACGCTGCAACAAGCGATCAGTGTGTTACCCCCAGGTGGCAAGATTTTACTGCAAGACGGTGATTATCCTGCATTCACTATTCCTCTCAAAGCAAGCGGAACGTCAAATCACCGGAAAGTGTTGCAAGCTCAAGGTAAGCATGCGCGTATTCAAGGCCAATACATGCATGAGGCGAGTTATTGGAGCGTATCTCATCTGGAAGAGGATGGTGGACAGTTAATTGTTCATGGTAGTCACAATGAATTTGATCATATGCATACTCATAATGCGCCAGATACTGGTTTCCAAATCTCTTCTCCCAGTAATATTGGGCGTGCGTTATGGGCGAGCTACAATGTGGTGAAGGATAGCGAAAGCGACAACAATATGGATAAAGGGCAGATTAATGCTGATGGTTTTGCCGTTAAAATGCGTGTCGGTGATGGTAATGCATTAATTCGTTGTATCTCTCACCATAACATTGATGACGGTTATGACTTGTTTAATAAAGTGGAAGATGGTCCAAATGGTGCGGTGACCATCATTGACTCCGTGGCTTATATGAATGGACAAACCTTAACTGAGAAAGCGAGAGGAGGCACACGTGGTAACGGATTCAAGCTGGGTGGTGAAGGACTTCCTGTTGCTCATAGTGTAAAAAATAGTCTTGCGTTTCATAACCACATGGATGGATTTACGGATAACTTTAACCCGGGGGCGTTAACAGTCGAGCACAATCTCTCGATAGACAACAAACGGTTTAATTATTTATTTCGTAAAAGTCCTTATACCGCAAAGGTAAAACAAGGCACATTGACAGATAATCAGTCTTATCGATTCTATGTTCGCAGTCGGTATAGTGATGTGGTACATGGTCATACCCTACACAACAATCGGTTTATACAAAAAGAAGTCACTGTTGATGCTCAAGGCCGTCCTGTTACTGGGGCTTGGTTAGAACAACTCAAACACGCAGCTCGGGTGGATCAACATGCAAGGGTTCCAGGTCAGCAAGCCGTGCAAAACATCAGAGCACTACGCCTTCATTGATAAGAATGCCAATCTGGTAAAAGCCTCGCCCTCCTTAGGTGAGGCTTTTTTATACGTGGCTAATCATCGATTGTATTATTGGTGCCGCCAAATTAGGGTATGATACGTCTCTTTTTGATCACCATGAACAATGAGATGTCTTCATGAACTACCCACCTTGCCCACAATGTGAGTCGGACTATGTGTATGCCGATCTTGCGTATTTGATATGTCCAGAATGTTCTCATGAATGGAATCCAGATGAGACCATTGAAGAAGACATCCTCGTAGTAAAAGATGCAAACGGTACTCAATTAGCCGTGGGTGACAAAGTTACCATTGCCAAAGATCTGAAAGTCAAAGGCCGCTCACAAGTGCTTAAAATAGGGACTAAAGCGGTGATTCGACATATCGGTGACGGCAAAGATCATCAGCTCGATTGCAAAGTGGATGGGGCCGGAGACATGATGATCACCGCTCACTTTGTGAAAAAAGCGTAGTGTGACTTTACGCAAGAAAGCCCACCGCCAATTAAGGCGGTGGGCTTGAACCCTTGATACAGTACTTCCTCTGATAGTGGAGCGCGCTTTAAGCGATGATGTTTGCCACTTCCTTGACGAGCTTGGCCAGTTCATCCCATTGCTCATTTTCAATCAAGTCATTCGGAATCATCCAAGTTCCACCACAGGCAATCACATTAGGAAGTGTGAGGTAGCTTTTTACATTGCTTGGTTTAATGCCGCCAGTTGGCATAAACGTGACGGGATAAACGGCACTGAGCGCTTTTAACATATCGACGCCACCAGAGGCTTCCGCAGGAAAAAATTTCAAGGTGTTAAGGCCCATTTCCATAGCTTGCTCTACTAAGCTTGGGTTGTTCACTCCGGGAATGATGGTGATATGGCGTTGTTGGCAGTATTTGACTGTTGTGGGATTGAATCCGGGGCTCACAATCACGTCTGCGCCAGCTTGTATCGCGTCATCGACTTGCGCTGTTGTTAACACGGTGCCGGCTGCAATGAGCATATCAGGAAACGCTTCTCGGATGCGTTGAATGGATTCGATGGCCGCACTCGTGCGGAAGGTAATTTCGGCACACGGCAGTCCATTATCCATTAATACTTGTGCTAACTTCACGGCTTTGCTGGCATCTTGAATGGCGATAACCGGTACAACTTTTATATCACTCAGTTTCTGATTTAAATCACTCATTAGTTATGTCCTTGAATTTGAGGCATCAAGTCGCGTGCTATGACTGCGCCACGATGCTGAATCACGGTACCAGCAAGCTGGTGACCAAGTTGTGCGGCCGCGTATGGTGAGCCGCCGATGATACGCTTGGCAAGATAGCCGGCACTGAATGAGTCGCCAGCGGCTGTCGTATCGACGACATGCTCAATGGATTGAGCGGCCACGCTCTCCCTTTCTTGCTGAGCGATGATCATGCACGGCTTAGCACCACGCTTGATCACAATTTCTTGAATGCCACATTGCTGTGCGCGAGTAATGGCTTGCTCTTCGTGACTGTCTCCCCACAATGCGATCTCATCCTCAAAGGTCAAAAAGGCGAGATCTGTGAGTGCCATGAATGTTTTATAGACATGTTGTGCTTGCGTCTGTGACTCCCACAGCTTAGGGCGATAATTATTGTCAAAGGCAACCTTGACTCCGGATTGGTGACAGAGTGATAGCGCCTGATAGAGGATGTCCAAACAATCGGTGGGGAGTATTGCTAAGCTTATTCCACTGAGATATACCCAGTCGAACTGTGAGAATTCTTTGGCGAGATCGTTAACTGGGATATCACGCAGCCAGTATTTGGCGGCTGAATCATTGCGCCAATAATAAAAACTGCGCTCGCCATCCACTGCGGTTTCAATGGCGTACATCCCCGGTAGTTTTGAGTTTGAAATCCGTACGTGCGTCGTATCGATCGCTTCTTCCTGCCAGGATCTCAACATCGCTTGACTAAAAGGGTCGCGCCCCAATCCTGTAAAATAGGCGGTCTCGATACCGTATTGGCTCGTCAGTCTCGAAAGATAGACCGCGGTATTGAGGGTATCCCCACCAAAACCGGATTTATATAAGTCACCTGCTTGTTGTAGCTCTACCATGCATTCGCCGACAATGGCGATATTCGTTGATTTCATGGTATATCTCCTTATGCCCTTAGCGCGCATTATTATATAATTATCCATTTTAAACAATAAAATTAAAACAATGGTTTATTTAATTGTGATGTCAGTCTTTATTGCTTTATGGTGGGCCATCAAGCCCGACTTTCTGACTATCGGAGGGGAAAAGCCAGCATTGCGCTGGCTTGGGATTACTAAGTCACATCCGGTTCAATCTTGGCATTAAAGCAATGATTTCACATAAGCGGCAATGTCAGGTTTTTGGCAGTGAGTGAAAAAGCATTCTTGGAAGCGAGGGCCTGCGATGGCTGTCTTAACGAGTTCTTGATCGATGGCGCGTAGCGTATCGAGATAGTTATCTTTAACTACGGCTTGTTTTACCGCGTTAAGGATACTGGCATTACGTTGTTGCGGCTCTGCTCGCTCTTTGGGGTAGCCTTCTCCACGTACGCCAGTGAATGCTTTCTCGAAAATATAGCGTACATTCAGCTCGGCTCCCCAACCAAACCCTTTCGCAAAGGCGAGAGCTAATGCATTACCATTATTGATTTGATTGAATAGAAAGGCATCGGAAGGATCTAAACAATAGCCACATACCACTCCAGGATGGACATTCAAAGACATCATCGCCCCTTGACCTGTCCCACATCCAGCGACGACGAAGTCAACCGCCTGCGAGTTTAATAGTAGGCTTGCCATGATACCGAGGTGAATATAGGTGAGATGATGGTCATTGTCATCACACATCCCGACGTTATACACATCGTGATTTAAAGGCTCTGTTACGGTATTGAGTTCATTGAGAATCGTGGCATTTTTTGCCGCCTGACTGTTTTCCATCATTAGTGCAATTTTCATCATTGTGTCTCCTTTGGAATGAATCCGTATTGATAACCGTGCAAGAGGTTATGCGATAAAATCCTTGCGCATCGGGGTAAAGGTATCGAGCAAGACGCCTTTTTCTAAACACACACAACCATGCTCGATATTCGGTTGTTTATAAAGAACATCCCCTTGATTAACGACTTTTTTCTCGTCACCAATGGTAAATTCGAAAGACCCCGACAACACGTAGGTCAGTTGTTCATGAGGGTGGTGATGTAGAGCGCCAACCGCGCCTTTTTCAAAATGTACCTCGCACGACATAATATGCTCGCTATATGCCAGTATCTTACGGCTTACGCCGTCACCTAAGTCTTCAAGTTTTACATCGCGGTTATAAACAAACATGATGGCCTCCCATATAGGATTTACAGTGCTTGGCGAGCGAGTGCCCGTTTCTTGTCACGAGCTAAGCGGTAAATCGTCAAGCTATTGATTGAAAGTAATGTGGCTTCGAGTAAGGTTCCACCGATGGACCCGACGAGGATGTTGTTAATTAACCAACATACGGCTCCAATAATGAACGCGACTCGCATTGCGATGCCTGTTAAGGTAAAAATGGCAATTGTGCCAATGGTCATACCAGCCATGGACCACAAGTCATACCAATGTTCTGCAGTGTGTAGGCTGAGGCTGACGCCAATGACAACGAATATTCCCGCCACCCATTTGGATGACGTATAAAGTGCGCTTGCCGTACGGCAGGCAGATAGACCCGTGCTCAGCGCAGAGACGGGCGAGCCAAGTAGCACAAAATGCACAAGGTGATTGAGGTTAAAAACCAGCATCACTATTTTGAGTCGGCGGTCATTTTCTTGATAAAACGTCGAAATGCCCAACCCAAAACTCACCAAGCCTAGGCATTGTGCGAAGTCATAAACCGTCACTCAGTTATCCTTTATGATTTAGCGTGCCAACCAGCCACCATCGACCGCAAGCGTATATCCATTCACATAGTCTGACGCGTTTGAAGATAAGAACACACAAGGGCCTGCAAGATCATCTGGAGTACCCCAACGCCCAGCTGGAATGCGTTCGACTATTTCTTTATTTCGCTCCGTATCGGCTCGTAGTGCTTCGGTATTGTTGGTCGCCATGTAACCCGGAGCGATCGCATTGACATTGATATTGTGTTTGGCCCATTCGTTGGCCATTAAACGGGTAATTCCCATCACACCACTTTTCGCCGCGGTATAAAACGGTACGCGGACACCGCCTTGGAACGATAACATCGACGCAATGTTGATGATTTTTCCACCGGTTTTTTGGGTGATGAATTGTTTTGCTACCGCTTGAGACATAAAAAAGACGGATTTCACATTGATATCCATGACGTCATCCCAGTCTTGTTGAGAAAATTCGATCGCATCGGCTCGGCGGATGATGCCTGCATTGTTGACCAGTATGTCAATCTGACCAAACTCAGCGACAGCGCGTTCAATAATCGAGGGAATGTCATCGAGTGTCATGAGATTGGCACGAATATCGAGAAACTGAGCTCCGATTGCAGCAAGTTTTTGCTGTGTATCCGTGGGGGCCGAGAGGTTGACACCGACGATATGACAGCCTGCTTGTGCTAATCCTAATGCCATACCTTGACCAAGACCGGTATTACAACCCGTGACAATGGCCACTTTGCCTTTAAGACTGAATGATTCAAGAACCATAGTAACTTCCTTACGAAAAGATGAAGAAATACCGACCTAATCTCGGTGTAGGTATTCATCATGTTCCATAGGAAAACGCTTTGCAATTTTTATTGAAAAGATGTTTCAAAAATCTTGATTCAGATCTTCTTTTTTATTCATTGAGCTGTGCAAGGTTTCAAAATTCTGAAAAGGCTTTTTAAAAATACTGGTACGTCAATAACAAGTCGCTATAATGTGGAGATAGCTAAAAGGGGATTATGAATGGAAAAATCAACTCAACCAGAAGCGGTATCGTCGGTATTAAAAGTATTCAGTATTTTACAGGCTCTTGGTGAGCAAAAGGAGATTGGTGTCTCTGAGTTGTCACAGCGCTTGATGATGTCCAAAGCGACAACCTATCGATTTTTGCAGACCATGAAGACGCTAGGGTATGTGTCACAAGAAGGTGAGGCGGATAAGTATTCTTTAACACTCAAGTTGTTTGAACTCGGCTCGAAGTCTTTAGAGTATGTCGACATTGCCGAACTCGCCAATAAAGAAATGCAGTACATCAACCAGCAAACCAATGAAGCTCTGCATTTAGGTGCGCTCGATGACAATGCCATTATCTACGTACACAAGATTGACTCAGGTTATAATCTAAGAATGTACTCAAGAATTGGGCGTCGTAATCCTTTGTACAGTACGGCAATTGGTAAAGTTTTGCTGGCAGAGCGTGAAGAAGAATTTGTTCGTCGTACCTTACGCGACGTCGAATTTGTTCAAAATACCCCGCGGACCGTGCGCAATGTTGATCAGTTATTAGCAGAACTGGCGATAGTACGTGAACAACATTTTGCCGAAGATAATGAAGAACAAGAGCAAGGTTTACGCTGCATTGCGACGCCAGTGTATGACCGATTTGGCAGTGTGATTGCGGCGGTCTCTATGTCTTTTCCAACGATTCGCTTCGATGAATCGCGTAAGCTTGAATACGTTACTATGCTGCATCGAGCCTGCCGCACTATTTCTGAGAACCTTGGTTTTTACGATTACCCAGTATAAAAAATGTGAAAAAGCCAGCATCCAAGATGTTGGCTTTTTTGTATTATGAGGATATTAAAACACCGTTTTAAAATTAGAGGTGGTGCTTGAATTCTTCATTAATACCTAACATTTACGACTTTCTTATCCGTTTGGATCCCTTTGATAAGATTCCCTCTGGCATTGTCATGTCGTTGGCCGAACACGTAAAAGTTCGTTACTTAGCTGCCGGCGAGCGAATTGAATTTAGCGTGCTTTGCGAGGATAAATTTCTCTATATTATTCGCTCAGGGGCGATCGAACAGCGCCACCCTAGTGGGCAACTGCGTGCGCGCTTGGGGGCGGATGATCAATTTGGTTTCACGTTTTTAGCCCCGCTGACTCACGCAGAAGAGGGTTATCAAGCCACGGCAATCGAAGACTCTTTATTGTATCTAGTTCCTCATCACCAAGTTCAACAAGTTTGTAAGAAACATCCCGAATTTGCCGATTACTTTGCGGGACAAGCGACACGTCGTTTGCACTCAGCAGTGGGCGTTGGCGCGTATGAAAATGAAAAGGGTCTGTTTTATCAGCGTGTCTCGGAAGTTGCGAGTGATAATATTACTGTGGTGGAGTTAGGGACGTCAATTCGTCATGTGGCTGAGCGAATGAGTGGTTATGATAAGTCGATGCATAGCTCATGTGCGGTGGTGGTGGAGAATGGCAACATTATCGGTATCTTAACGGATCGTGATATGACACGCTGCGTAGTCGCCAAAGGCATTGAAACCCATCGCCCGATAGACGATGTAATGACCCGTAACCCGCTGGTGATCCAAGCCGATGATAAGGTGATTCAGGCCATTTCTCTGATGCTGGAACATAATATTCGTTGTTTACCGGTGATGAATGAGCAGCGTGTCGTTGGCTTATTGACCACATCGCATTTGGTCCACAACCACAAAACCCAAGCGTTATTTTTGCTAGAAAAAATCAAATACGCCAGCTCAGAGCAGGCCTTGATCGCATTGAAAGACGAAAAATATACGATTTTCCAAGCGTTGGTCGAGGGGGGCGTGAGTGCCGAAGTCCAAGGGCGTGTGATGTCGATGATTATGGATGCGTTCACTCGCCGCTTAATTCAAATGAGTGAGGACTTACTTGGACCGCCACCGTGCCGCTATGCATGGGTTGTCGCGGGCTCACATGCCAGAAATGAAGTTCATATGTTGTCGGATCAAGACAGCGCTCTGGTCTTGGCGGACGAAGCGAAACCGGAGTATCAGTTGTATTTTCGTCATTTGGCCATGCGTGTGTGTAATGGTTTGGCAGCATGTGGGTATCCATTATGCGATGGTAAGTATATGGCTGCCTCACCGAAATGGTGTCAGCCTCTAAGTACATGGAAATCGTATTACACTAAGTGGGTGGCGAGCCCCGAATACAATCAATTGTTAAGTATTAGTGTCTTTCTTGAGGTTCGTGGTATTCATGGAGATATGAATCTGGTGACAGAGATGCAACACCATTTACATCGTTGCCTCCAAGATAGCCATACCTTTTTACCCGCATTAGTGAGAGACGCGATTGACACGCAGCCACCTCTTGGCATTTTTAATCACCTCGTCTTAGAAAAAGGCGGTGAAAACAGCCACACTTTAAATATCAAAAAATATGCCCTGAATTTGATCATTGATTTAGCGCGCATTTTCTCATTATCGGTGGGGGGCAGTATGACTGGAACCGAAGCCCGTTTTATTTACGCTGCCGAGAACGGTGCGATGTCGGAGGACAGTTGCCAAAACATTATTGGCGCGTACAAATTTATTACTCAAGTACGCTTTCAACACCAATTACAAGCGATTAAGCAGAATAAAACGCCTGATAATCACATTGAACCTGACAGTTTTAGTAGTTTTGAGCGTAAGCATCTAAAAGATGCCTTTAAAATGATCAGTGAGTTACAAGATGTTGCCAAACTGCGATTCATTAAGGGATGATCATGATTGCCTTTCTCAGACGACGGCTTAATTCGGTGCATCGTATTGAAAAAATTCATCAAAAGTTAGGTCAGCGGACCGATCTTGCATCAGGAATGGAGCAATTTGCCCGAATACCGCTACCCAATGTAAATGATGTTGTTAGCGACATGCCCATGCTGTCATTCGATTTTGAAACCTCGGGCGTTGATGCTACGCAGGACCAAATCCTGAGTGTTGGGTGGGTGCCGATGACCGATCACGTCATGGACACGGATGCGAGTGAAGAAACGTATATCTACCATGATCAATACGTGAATGCTCGCTCGGCAGAAATTCATCAATTAATGCCTCACGCCCTTGCTCACGGTCAGGCGCTAGAGCGTGTCATGGAGGCACTATTTGCGCAACTGGCAGGAAAAGTGGCGCTGGTGCATGGCGCCTGTATAGAAAAAGCCTTCATTGATGACTATGTTCAACGCCGTTATCAATTGCCCGAGTTGCCGTGTTGGTGGATAGACACGCTTCATATTGAAAAACGCTTCACTTTTCATGGGCGAATGCAAACCGCGAGCGAACTCGACCTGAGTGCTCTTAGGCAGCGTTATAAGCTGCCAGCGTATAGGGCTCATTCTGCCTCGCTCGATGCTCTGGCAACTGCGGAATTATTTACCGCACAACTACGAACGCTCTTCAAAGGGCATGTACCGCAGTTGTCGGAGCTGATTCTTTGATTCCATTGAGCCTGCATTTTGATAACCATTTCGCATTTTTTGGCCGCGACACCGTTATAATAACCCTGCTATTTTTGTGTTTATTGAGGTAGGGATGGCAAATAAGCCGGATCGCATGACTGCTATGCATAACATTATCGACGCAGTGAAAGCAGAGTTTCCTTTATATCAAGCGGATACCTTTGTGTGCGGGCCAGATAATGAATGCCAAGGGTGTCCGAAGAAACTGATGGAATTAGTCGATACAGAGCTGACGTATTGGGAAAATGCGATGAGTCGTGGTATTACACCGACGTTTGATGAGCTGCGCCAATTCGGCAAAATGTGCAAAAACGTTCGGCGTGGCTTAGTGAGAAATCAGCGCATACCTGCTGAGCCACACCATGGTTAAAACTGTGACGCTTTTTTAAGGTTGCCTACTGGCTTGTTTCTCCGTTCTTAAGCATATGGCTTAGAAAACTTAAAAAATCTTGCACGATAGACGGTGGTTTTCTGTGTGACATCACTTGTAACTGAATACTGCGCTGCAACAACGATGGCTCTTGCATCGGTATTAATACCAAGCCATCTCGTTTGGCGATTCGGCTGACACTTAACTCGCCACATAGAGCGATAGCATCGGTATTCTCTTTGGCATAGGTATACAGTGCCCCCATAGAGTTGGTGGTTAGAGCGGGGGTAATACTAATGCCGGCTAAATGACACGCAATATCGAATAAGTAACTTAAGGTGGTACCAGGCTCGGATAGGACCAGTGGGTAATTCGCTAAATCACGAACACTGAGCTGCGTGTTGTTGGCTAAAGGGTGGTTGGCTGACAGTAATGCTGAAATTGGCGCGGGGGATTGTAAGGCGACCGCGACACCTTGTTCGATTTGCAAGCTGAATGTGAGCGCGGCATCGACCACGCCTTCTTTCACCAATTGGGTCGCTTCTGCTGACTCAACCACCTTAAGAGAAAAAATCGCATTGGGGTTTTGAGCGCGAAAGCACGCCATCACGTAAGGTAAAAAGTCCCAAGCCATCCCTTCGGGACTCGCCAAAGCAATAGATTGCATTTTGACGCTGTCTAGTCCCTTCATTTCCGAAATCACGTTGCTTAACTCGACGGTATTGCGCAGCGAATAGGTATAAAGAACTTCTCCCGCCGACGTTAATGACATGCCACGTGGTTTTCTTTCAAATAAAGTCACATCAAGCTGAGCCTCTAGCTGACTGATTTGTCGACTGATGGCTGAGATGGCGACGTGCAGTTGTTCAGAAGCGGCCGAGAGAGAGCCAGTCTGGGCAACGGCATGGAAATATTTCAAAGAGAAGTCATGCATAATGGTTCTTTCTATTTTTGATAACAATTTTTTGCCTAATTGATAATTGTGGCAAAGTTTTAGTCATCATATGCTAATCCGATATAGCAGAGCGAGTGTTTTACGCGAAAACAGGGATAAATCATGACACAATCGAGCGATATCGGACGTGCCGCAGCGGTTACGCTGGCAAAGCAGACTCTCCACAATGGTGAATTTTACCAAACACTTTCCCGGCGTGTGGCGATGGCAACGGAAAGTCAGAACCCAGATGCAGCAGAAGCGCTGTCGGTTTATCTGACCCAAGAGATCGAGCCTTACCTGACCCAATTGGGGTTTGAGTGTGAGCAGTTTAATAATCCAGTCGCGGGCAAACCGCCATTGATGATCGCAACGCGCATTGAATCGGCATCGAGTCACACTTTATTGCTGTACGGGCATGGTGATGTCACTGATGGTCAAGCACAATTGTGGATGGACGGCACGCATCCTTGGGAGTTAACGCAGATTGGCGACAAGTTATTCGGACGTGGTACTGCGGATAATAAAGGCCAACACACCATCAATTTAATGGCGTTAGAAGCGGTGCTCAAGCAGCGTGAGGGTCAGCTTGGTTATAACGTTAAGATATTATTCGAGATGAGCGAAGAAGTCGGCTCAATCGGCTTAGAGCAGTTTTGTCGCGAGCATCAAGACGCGCTACAAGCCGATGTGTTTCTGGCGTCAGATGGGCCGCGTTTGAATGCCGCAACGCCGACCATTTTCTTGGGATCTCGTGGTGTATGTCAGTTTCGCTTACGGTGTCAGACGGGCAATGGCGCGCGTCATTCAGGGAACTGGGGAGGCGTGATCACCAATGCCGCTATCCGCCTTAATCATGCGTTAGCCACGTTAGTTTCCAAAACAGGCCAAGTGCTGCCTGCTGTGCTCAAAGCGCCAGAGCCTCAAGGTTTGGTGGCGAATATGATGCAAGCGTTACCGGTGGGTGGCAATGAGGGCGATCCGACATTGAACGAAGCCTGGGGTGAAACGCACCTGACGAAAGGTGAGCGATTGTTTGGTTCGAATACCTTAGAAGTGATAGCGTTCGGTGCGGGGAATATCGTTAAGCCCGTGGGGGCGATTCCAGATTCGGCTGAAGCCGTTTGTCATTTGCGCATGGTTTCTGGCACTGATTGGGAAAATCTCATTGCCAATCTTCAGGCGCATTTTGTCTCCCACGATTTCGATGACATTGAAGTGATTTATGAAGGGGGATATAACGCGACACGCTTAGACCCGAGCCATCCATGGGTTCGCTTTGTGCAAGACTCGATGCAAGCCTCACTAGAGCAAACGGTGACCGTATTACCGAATTTAGGTGGAACCATCCCAAATCATTGTTTTGCAGATGTGTTAGCTTTGCCCACGGTATGGATGCCACACTCTTATCCGTCTTGTAATCAACATGCGCCGGATGAACATTTACTGGTCAGTGTCGTAGAACAGGGGCTGGCATCGGCGGCGGGCGTATTTTGGGATTTAGGTGAGAATTGGCCTGGTTAACCCAATGTTATGCCGACGATTTAAAAGGGCTCCTGTTGGAGCCCTTTAACTAATGGCAAAGAAGCTAACGAATGTTAAAGTGCTTACGAATAGCCACCATGGTCGCCAAGCTGACACAACACGTCAGTAATAGGTAATAGCTTGGCGCAAGCAAATCGCCAGTTGCACTGATTGACCATACCAATAACGCTGGGGTGAAGCTGCCGAATACCGTTGTTGCGATGTTATAGCTTAGAGACATACCGGTTGCGCGCACGTGGGTGGGAAACAGTTCAGACATCAATGCAGGTAAGCCACCAAAGTACATGGCTTTAAGAATACTGAGCCAAAAGAGTACGCTGGCGAGCATGATTAACGTTGGGTGGGTGGAGAGCAGTGTGAACGCTGGATAGACAGTTAAGAAGAACAGACCAGATGCAACGATCATTACGCGTGTACGACCAATGTTATCGGAGAGTGTCCCGATAAATGGTGTTAGCACCGTCAAAACTGCGTAACTGATTAATGTGCCACCGTAACCAATCGAACTGCTCATGCCTAAAAATTTGCTCGCATAGGTTGGCATAAAGATAATGGAATAGGTCACAGAGGTGGATAACATCATCGCACCAATGGTGTAAATGATGCTGCGTTTATGTGATTTAAACAGCGCAGCAACGGGCACCTTCGGTTCTTCTTCTTTGTGGGCAAACTCGCCCGTTTCTTCGATGTGGCGACGGATGTATAAACCGACTGGGCCAATCAGCAGCCCGAAGATGAAAGGAATGCGCCAGCCCCAGCTTTCTAATTGTTCAGTACTAAGCAAGGCGGTCAGTACCAAACCAAAACCAGCCCCTAATAAACCGCTGATCCCTTGGCTAGCGAACATAAAGCTAGACAGAAAGCCTTTACGCTCGGGGTATTGTTCAACCAACATTGCCGTGGTACTACCAAATTCGCCACCAGCTGAAAAGCCTTGTAGTAAACGAGCCAGTAAAATACCGATCGGTGCCCAGATACCGATACTCGCGTAAGTCGGCATGACCGCAATCAAAAATGTGCCGGCCATCATCAGCCAAATCGTCAGCAGCATGGCGGATTTTCGACCTGATTTATCGGCATAACTGCCGATAATAATCGCTCCGACTGGGCGAATTAAATACGACATTGCGAAGGTAAATAACGCCAGCATTAATGACAGTGTTGTATCATCTGTCGGGAAAAAGAGCTTAGAAATGGTTCCAGCAAAAAAGGCGTAAGCGATAAGATCAAACCATTCCAAGGCATTACCTATCGAGGATGCAATAATCAGTTTGTATAGTTTGCGATCTGAAAGTTTCTGGTTGGATTTCAAGGTCTGCTTATTAGCAAGTACGCCATCAGACATAAATTACTCCCTGTAATTAAATAGAATCGTCCGTTATTTTTCGATACTAGGAGGTTCAATGCTTTGGCACAATTGTTAATTTATGAATTCATCTTTGCTTTTTTTGCAAAGCAAAACATGGGAGGTTTATATCAGAGGGAAGCGTGAATAATCTGATGTAACGAATTCATTTTATTAGATTTTTAATGGTATGCCAGTTTTTGCATATCTGGGGCACATACTTGATAATAGCAAAGAGAAAAGATCGCGATTGCACTACCCAGTCTAGAAAAGTGCAGAGGATTGACTCGCTAAACTGGGTGGCAACGGGGATTAACGTGAGTTGATGAAACCCCGTCAGCCGTCTTATTTATCCCGTACGCAATGCCATAATCTCAGGGATGTTGTATGGTTGGCGATAGCGAATCAAGTCGGTTTCTTGAGTATCAATGGCGACAATCGACATTCTATCCGCTAATTCATTGCCTTCGATATCCACATGACCATTAACATGGTGAATTGTAATACGTGAGGCTAACGCTTGATATAAGCGGTAGGCGGGTTGAATGATCTCGAGATTTTTGATCTCTCCGCCGCTTTTTTTCCAGCCTTTTTTCTCCCAACCCGGTGCCCATTGTGTAATACAATCAATGGAATATTTCGAGTCACAGAAAATGGCAACCGATTGACCTAGGCTCAGTTTGTCTTGCGCCATTAAGAGGGCATGATGTAACCCATGCAACTCAGCGGTATTATTGGTGCCATAGGTTTGAAAGAGACCAAACCACAGTTCACTAAGCTGGTTATGTTCATAGACCGCTAAGCCAGTGCCTGCTTTGCCCGGGTTGGGTTCACACCCGCCATCAGAGAATATTTTGATATCAAACGGCATGGCTTCAATTTGTGCTTGGGTTAATGCCGCTGATTTGGCTTTTGTGGGCGGTTTAGTTGTTGCCGCTGTACGACGCACTGGCGCTGGCTGTGCGCCAAATGCTGCTTCTGCTTCGGCTAATGAAGGGTAGGATTTAAATTTTGCGCCCGTAAAACCGTCGACCTGTTGTTTGCATTGCTCCCAAGTCGTATAAATACCATGTTGACGGCCTTTCCAAACCACGTAATATTTTTTAGCCAAACCGTATGTTTCCCCTTTCTCAAATCAGAATGATGTCTCTCGCGACAAGTTTGCATCATCAGTCATCTTATTGATAAGGTCAATAGCCAACCGTGGTTGATATCGGGTTGCAGGAAACGTCGTGCATGCGCTGTTGAGCGTGGAATTCGATAGCATTTTTGAAATAGCGGTGTTTATAATCGCCGATAGCGATTCTCATTTGAAAAGGAATGAAACATGTCAAAAATCGTATTTATTACTGGGGCAACCTCTGGATTTGGCCGTGCCGCGGCCACCAAATTCGCTCAAGAAGGGTGGTCTTTGATCATTACCGGGCGCCGTGAAGACCGATTGCAAGCGATTGCCGAAGAGTTATCTCAATCGGTGCCAGTGCATTACCAAACCATGGATGTCAGTGATAAGGAGCAAGTGGCGGCCGTTATTGAATCGTTGCCTGATGCGTTTAAAGATGTGACCTGTTTGATTAATAATGCCGGATTGGCGCTGGCTCCGCAGCCTTCTCAATCGGTTGAGTTGGATGACTGGCATACGATGATTGATACCAATATCAAAGGACTTGTCAATGTGACACACGCATTGCTTCCCACTTTGATTCGAGTGGGTAATGGCACCTCTATTATTAACGTCGGTTCGATAGCGGGGGCATGGCCTTACCCAGGCAGTCATGTCTACGGTGCCACGAAGGCCTTTGTGAAACAGTTCAGTTATAACTTGCGGTGCGATTTATTGGGAACTGGGGTTCGGGTGACGGATATTGCGCCGGGCATTGCGGAAACGGAATTTACCTTGGTGAGAACCAAAGGGGATCAGGCGGCGTCGGATGCGTTGTATCAAGGGACCCGTGCACTCGCTGCGCAAGATATTGCCAATACGATGTTTTATGTCGCGACACTGCCGGATCACATGAATATTAATCGCATGGAAGTCATGCCGACCGATCAAGCGTGGTCGTTGTTCGCCATTCATCGTCAATAAATTCACACTGAGTGAGCGACTGGGCATGATTTGCTTCATGCCCAGTGTTTGACTGCAGGACTAAGCTTTATTTTTTACTGGTCCAGTTCTCACAGCCCGGTTGATTCTTATCAATCACTAAATCCCCTTCAACGGTAAAACGACTGTAACCAAACAGCAGTGCGAAGTGAGAGTAATCGGTGGTGACATCGGTCAGAGCGACCGCACAATGATCTTTTTCAATGGCATCGTCTGCGGCTTCTTTGATATTTGGGGTGCCGACTGGAATGAGCACAATAGCGCGTGTATCCGTTCCTGTGACGCGTTTTCCCTTGATGAAATCGCCACTGTTAAGATTCACATTTTTTGTTGAAGCGATGGTGAAGTCGGCAACGCGGGTTGAACAACCGGTTGTCACGAGTGTCGCCATCATTGCGCCGATTAGACATAATTTTTTCATTATTATTTTCCTAAGTTCGGGATAAATAGACGCGCAGGATAATATTCAATTCATTGCAATAAAACAATATCAAGTGATTGAATATTAAACAGTTATGTCATATTTATTTTAGAAAATAGTGGCTTTTGTCAGTAAATGACCAGTTATGGTTATGTTGTGAGCAGTTTGCTTTGGGCGCTAGAGCGTCAATCGTCGCGCCGCCACGCGCTGGGGGTTGGGTGATTGGCTAATCATCCTGCTCGATGGTGTAGGTTGGGTCGTAAAAGCGGGGGCAATTTGGCGGCGCTTTCGAGATATCCGCTGTGAGAGTTCTGTGGCATGATGGATGGTATGTATCGCAAAGGGCTATAAAAAGGAGACAACATGAGTCGGATTGGATTTCTTGGTTTGGGGATTATGGGTAAAGCCATGGCGCTAAACTTAGTTAACGCGGGATTTGAGGTCACGGTGTGGAATCGCAATCGTCAAAAATGCGAGGAGTTAGTTGCGCATGGTGCGACCTTCGGGGACTCGCCGAAAGCTGTGGCACAAGCCTGTGATATTACGTTTGCGATGGTGGCGGATCCGGAGGCGGCGTTGGCCATTTGTCAGGGGCCGAACGGAGTTGCCGCGGGCATAGGCGCTGGCCGTGGTTATGTCGATATGTCGACCGTTGATGATAAGACATCCGGTACGATTGCGGATTTGATTCATCACGCTGGCGGACGATTTTTAGAGGCGCCGGTATCGGGGACGAAGAAACCCGCAGAAGACGGTACTTTAGTGATTTTAGCCGCTGGTGATGAGTCATTATATCAAGAGGCGCTGCCCGCATTGAACGTTATGGGCAAAATGGCGCCGTATTTAGGTGGCGTTGGTCAAGGCGCGAATATGAAGTTGGTTGTGAATATGATCATGGGCGGTATGCTCAATATTTTCAGCGAGGGGATGGCATTAGGGCAAAAGTCCGGCTTAGAGGGACAAGCGATTTTAGACGTTCTCGCGGCAGGCGCAATGGCCAATCCGATGTTCAATATCAAGGGGAAAATGTGCTTAGAAGAGAACTATGACACCAGTTTTCCGTTGAAACACATGCAAAAAGATCTGCGTTTAGCGCTCGCCCTTGGCGATAGACTTGAGCAACCACTACCGACGGCTGCGGCAACCAATGAAGCCTTCAAACAAGCGAAAAAATCGGGCTATGCAGAGGAAGATATTGCGGCTGCCCACAAGGTCAATCGATAAGACCTCGTCACGTTAAGCGTCAGGAATAACTCAGTCAGAGATGCGGCATGGTTTGCCAACGCAAACTGTACATCCGGCATTCGGCGGTTAAGGCTCTAATGGCTGGGTTATGTTCACTGGCTCGGTTCATCAAAAGATATATCCCATGGGATTCTGCGATGTCGTCGGCAAGTGGATAGAAAGATAATCCAATTTGTTCGGAGACTTCGGACATGCGAGAGGGCAACAGAGCCGCGTAGTTTCCTGCCTTTAACGCAAAGCTCAAGCCAAAGATACTGGAAAATTCTGAGTGAATGCGGATTTGTCCATCGAGTTTTACCATGACTTTATCGAAGGTTTCTCGTAAACCAAACCCCTGAGTCAGCGTCATAAACGTTTGGGTTTTCAAATACGAAGTAGTGATCGGCAAATCGTGTTGAGCCGGTTGTGGACTACTTTTGGCAATGGTATAGCTTAACTTATCATCAAACAGTTTCAGCGCGGTGTGCTGAGAACTTTCTTCCAAGCGTTGATCGCCATAAATCATCACGACGTCGAGATCGGAGCGTTTGAGCTGCTCAATCAGGTCGCAGTTTGAGCCGGAATGAAATTCTAACTCAACATCTGGTCGGCGCTGTTTATACGCAGAGAGCAAATGCGGCACCAAATCAATGGTCAATGAATTAACCGAACCAATGCGTAGCCGCTTGGGTTCCATCCCTGCTGAAATTTGCGTGTTATCAATCGCGCGCGAGAGATCGCTTAATGCCGGTAACGCGTGCTCATATAAAATATGCGCCGATTGCAACGGCACTAAGCTTCTGCCTCGTTTTTCAAACAGGATACACTCCAAATCTTCTTCAAGCCCATGAATCGAACGATATACCGACAGGGTATTGACGTTGAGTGCATCCGCCACATGGTTCATATTTTGATGTTCCATATAACTTATAAACACTTCTAAGCGCTTAATCGTGGTAGGTAGGCGTCGATGCATAGTTCCTCGGTAGTCTGGATGATGGGGATTAACCATATCTTCGCACTAACGCCTCTAGGTTAGAAAGGTTTTCGTTATCAAGTGCGATCGATATCGTGTCTGGCATGCTGGCTTTACACAATCCGGTAAGAACGCTGCCAGGGCTTATTTCTATTGCCAGAGTGACGCCGCGTTCTTTTAACATGGCAACGGTTTCCCACCAATGGACCTGTCGAGCCATATTATGGATCAAGTCGTCGTGAATACGAGCGGGTGGGTAGAGAACGCGTGCCGCATTCGCACTCACATAAGTCGTTGTCGGGCGGTCGAAAGGAATGGCGGTAAACGCGTCGGCAAATTGCTCCGCTTGTTCGGCGAGCAGTGCACAGTGTGACGGCACATTGACGTTGAGCCGATGGGCACGAGTGGCTTGTTTTTGTAGCGCGAGGGCACACAAATACTCCAACGCCAGATTATTGCCAGAAACCACGATTTGAGTTGGCGTATTGATATTGGCAATGTAAGTCACGTGGTTGGCTTGCGCAGCTTGCTCGATAAGCTCCTGCACCGTCGTCAGTGACAAGCCAATGATAGCCGCCATTGAATACCCTTCTGGATAGGCATTGGCCATCAATTCTCCGCGCTGCGCGACAAGCGATAAGCCGTGTTCATAGCGAAGACAGCGTGCGCTGATCGCTGCAGGAAACGCGCCAATGGATAACCCCAGAACATAGTCGGGTTCAATGGCGTGTGCTCGCAATATTTCCGCGTACGCATAACTGCAAATCGTCAGTGCCAATTGGGTATTACGATTGTTGCTCAGTGCTTCTCGGGTATCCAGCGCAAGCACATCTTCGTGTAAATGGTCATTGGCTCGCTCAACCAATTCGCGCCCAACCTCAAAAGCCATGAGTGAATGGAGCATTCCTGCTTTCTGAGTACCTTGACCAGGAAAGGTGAATAACGTCGTCATAAAGGGTTCCTTAGTGATTGAGGGCTTGCCAAGGGGTATCGGTTAGATAAGGACCGCCATGACTTTTGATCATAACGCGCTTCGCGGTTAGCCATTCATTCAGCGCAAATGCTCCGTAAGGGGTTTCTATTTGCACATCACAACGCTGTGGTAACCGTCCAATACTTTCGGCGATCTGCTGACACCGCTCACGCTCAATGGGCCGCTGGCAGCGTAAGCGTAAATCAATATCGCTGGCGGCATGGGCGGTGGGAATACCAGTGGCGAGTTCAAACGCCAAACTGCCGTTAATTCCCCATGATTGGTTGGCTGACTGCATAATATGGCAGAGAGCCTCTAGCGTTTGCCAATGAGGTAAAGGGTGACGCAGTGCCTGTGTGTGCCAACCTTGCTGCGCCACGATGTCTTCGGGGGTCAACTGTCGAATGACGGCCTTCGATGACACATAACAGGCGTGACGTTCATGGCGTTGTTGACCGCGAATGCCGACCGCAATGCGGTCGGATTCAGAAGGCGCTCGTCTCACCACTACCGGGCGGACGTCGAGATCCGCGAGAGAAAACCACGCTGGCAAGGCACTACTGTCGGCGACGTCGGTGACCCATAATAGATCGTGTGGTGCGTAATCGAGATCCATGGTGGCCTCTTAAAGTAGAAAGTACATAAAGATAGGCATTGTGATGGCGAAGAGGATTGTGGAGAGCAAGAGTGTACCCTCTGAATCTTCGTCCTGAACGCCAAAGCCGTTACCAAACATCACCCCAAAGAAGCCGGTTGCCAGTGCGATAAGAAAAACCGACGCGGCAAGCAGGGTCGCGGGCAAGCCAAAGGTGATGGCAATGCCATAAGCAATGACAGGTTGAACGACGTTTTTCAAAACAAAGCCGGTCAATACCGCACGATTGATGTTGAGGCGACGCGCCGAAACAATCAGCCCGGTTAAGAATAGTGCACCGCCGCCAGCCGCTGCTGCGAGAGGGCTTAACGCATGAGTAAGCAGTGCAGGCATGGTTGTACCAAAACAAGAGAATATGGTCCCGATGATTGGCCATAACACGATGGGATTTTTGAACGCTTTGATCAATAACGGCATGATCAGCGATCCCATTGAGGCGTGTTTAAATTCGGGTTTGGTTTCTTTTTCCAATACCATTAAGGTTAGTGGCGAGAGGAAAATCGATCCACAAGCGATAGAAATGGCAACGTTCAGGGCGATGTCGCTGGTGGAGGCACCTTGAATGGTTTCGCTAAGAATCGGTACACCGAGGGCCGCGTAATTAGGTAAGGAGATGGTGAGCGCATAAATCGCAGCTTGGGCGGGCTTTTTGTTAAAATAACGGCGAGCGATGAAGTAAGTCGCTGCCCACAATAACCACATCGCGAGAACCAGAATGGCAATCAGCGGCAGTTTACTGATAAATCCTGCCACAGGGGTGTGCCATGTTGCAGTAAATAACGCGGTGGGGAGTGCAAAGCGCATGACAAACACGTTGAGCACAGAGACATTTTTATTGTCGGCTATTTTTCGATAGCCACAAAAATATCCGAGCCCGAGGACAACAAAAATGGGTGCAATAGCATTTATTATAGCGTGAAACATAAATAATATACCTCAAAATGGCGTTATAACCCTTTGTATTGAGGGCTATAACGCGTTAGATAAGCGTTACCACTCTTGCGCCATCAACTGACGAACCTGAAGGGAGGCTTGGCGGTTAGCACTGTGTAAGCGGCCGGATAAATCGCGCTCTGTATCGCTGGCAATATCGTTCAATGCTGCGATTAAAGCGGCGTCGATTTGCGCAACGTCTTGGGGTGTCGGCGTCTCGGCGTTGTCAACGGCGACTTTTTTCCACAATAAACCCAGCGTACTGTAGCTCTGAATGTCGTAGGCCATCGGAGGGATGGTGGCGGCGAGTTTCTCGAGCTCCGCGACTGAACGTAAGGTAATCCGTGCTGCGGAAGCTTTACCCATGGCGTGGACCATACAGCCCTCATCTTCTAAGGCAATTAAGCGATTCGCTTGATAACCGTGCGCTAAAAATCCGCCCGACATGGCTTTTCCGACAATCAGACCGATCACGGGGTGGCCGGCATTGCGTGCCGTCGCATAGGCGTTTGCCGCGGCGGCGAGGGCTTGATGAATGCCGTAGGCTTCTTCGCGACGACCATAGGCTTGTGAAGGAACATCAATCACGGCCACAATGGCGGTTTTATTATCGCTATGCGCGTCTTTGGCGACGATGTCACGGATTGCTTTCGCCAGATTCCAGCCTTCTAACAGGCCGACTTCCCCCTGACGAGCCCGCGGAAATGGGTTGTTTTCATCAGGCACTACGGCGATAAAGCGCGCGTTATATTGGCCTATGGTGCCATCGGTGACTTTGACGGAAGGAGCAAAGCCGCTTACGTTGTGACCATGAGTTGTTAAGGCGGTTAGCCAGGTTAGACCACGATGTTTCATTTGGATTCTCCTTGAGCGAAGTAGTGACGAACCAGATCCGGGGTAGCTTGCTGCGCAGTATCCATTTGGTTAAAGACGGACAAGAAGCGGTCCACCTGTTCGCAGCGCACGGAGGTCGGTAACGCTTGGTGAATAATATTCGAAATATCAGACCGAATTTGCTGAGCATTGTCTTCGGAGAACACATCCGCAAAGCGAGCGGCAAAGCGTGCCTCTCCACCCGTGAATGACCAAATAAATGGACGATTGCGAGAGTCGTATTCTTCAATGCCCGCTTCTTGTTCAATGACTTGTGGGCCATTCAGACCAAGACGCGCTTCTTGCGTGACAAGGAGGTTGCTGCATAATCCTGCGGCAATCGACATACCCCCAAAGCAGCCCACGGAACCGGCCACCACACCAATCACCGGCACGTACTGACGCAGTGCAACGATGCCAGCATGGATATCGGCAATCGCCGCGAGACCCAAGTTGGCCTCTTGTAAGCGCACTCCACCGGTTTCTAATAACAAGACGACTTGGGTCGGGTTGCCTGCTTTGGCATCTTGCAAGGCCAACTCCAAAGCCGCCGCCATTTTGGCACCGGAGATTTCGCCTATTGCGCCGCCCTGAAAGGTGCCATCAATGCCGACGACGACACTTGGCTTGCCATCAATCGTACCTTTGGCGACCACACAGCCATCATCGGTCTGTGGCACAATGCCTTGTGGAACCAGCCAAGGTGAGAAAGAGTGATGTTGGTTGCCCATGATTTCTCGACATGTTCCTGCATCCAACAGGAATTTAGCGCGTTCCCGAGCACTCATTTCAATGAAAGAAATGGTGCCAAGTGGGTTTGCTGTTGCGGGTGCAGGCGCATGGGTAATTTGCTCTAGGGCTTGCACCAGTCGTAAACCGATGACGCCTGGCGTGGCGCCAAAATCGTTAATCGTTATTTGCATCGCGGGGGCGTTCTCAGCGAACTGACGCTGAAATATGGCGTCCCATAAGGGTTGACGGTTGTCCACCGACGTAATTAATGCAATTTCGATACGGTGCTTATCTGTGGGTTCAAGTAGGATTTCTAGATCCCCTGAACCGACGTTCCCGACTCGCACCATCGTATCGATTGAAGAGTGCGCTGCGTAGGAAAAGGTTAGTTGTTCCATGGTTGGAACCTCCCAGTTATTTGGATTGTGCTGGGTGAGTCACCCAGTCGACAAATAAGGTGGCCGCAAGCAAGTCTGCGGCGCCACCCGGTGATGCGTGTAACGCGATCATGTCGCGGTCGAGTTGTTGCAATCGCGCCATGCCTTGTGATGTGCTCACGCCACCTTGCGCAAGAATGTCACGGCTGCATTGCTGCAAGTGCATTTGACCGGCCAGTCCGGCACGGTGTAACACGCAGGTGTCGGTCAAGTGGGCAGTGAGTGACAACAGCGCATTGAGCTGCGCTTCTGTTTCACTATGGCCGAGCCGACGGCTATGCTGCAAAGTAGGCAGAGCATGGCGCGTAATGGCAGGAAAGCCGAGCTGGGCTTGCTGCTTGGCACCATTGACTTGGTAGTGATTGCTTGCACGCTGCCCTTTGCTAAAGGTGACAGGCGCATGGCGATCCTCAATCTGTGCTAACTGCCCCGCGAGCTGGCAAATATGGGTCGCAGATTGGCACGCCTTGCCTGTCATGGTTGTGGCGGTGCTTAACAGCCCTAGCGCCCAAATAGCACCGCGATGCGTATTGACCCCATGGGTTTCTGCCAGCATGCAAGCTTCTGCTTCGCGGCCAATGCGGCCAATGGTTTCTCGCAACCATTGCGACACAGGTTGACCGTCGCCCGCCGCCGCCATTTCAGTAAAATAGGGCGTGAGGCAAGAGGCAGAGCGAATCATAAGCGCCAAATCTAAGTCATCATGAGAACCGTTATTTTGAGCATCGACTAGCCCAGGTTTTGGCGTTAAGCGAGCTTCGGCAATTAAGGCAGCTTGTGCATACTCACCGATGTATTGCTGTGCCGAATGACGGTTGCTATGGCTCTGATTACTTTGCATAGGATCACCAGCTACGGAATTTGGCGGGTGGCTCGTATAAGCCATCGGACCATTTCACAAGGTCTGCCACACTTTTCGCGGCGAGTAATGAGCGATTGGCATCACTGCGTTTGATGCCCAAATCTTCCGGTGTTGCGACTTTGCCCGCGTCACGGAATGCTTTGATTTGTGCTTGTGTTACTCGTTGCCCAAAGGGTGAGACACCAGCGACTGCGCAAATCAAGGCTTTACGCTCTTCCATGTCTTTCGCCATATAGAGGTAAGCAATGCCTTCTTCGGTTAAAAGGTGGGTCACGTCATCGCCATAAATCATGACAGGGGCGGTCGCCATGCCTGCTTTTTTGGCGACGTCGACGGCATCCAACTGGTCGACAAAGGTGGAGGTCGCCCCGTCTTGATACGTCTCGACGCTTTGCACGACCAATTTGCGACCTTTAACAATGTCGTGTTGTTTTTCTTCATCGGTAATCATGTTAAGCCACGCATCACTGGCGTGACGACGGCCACGTGGATCGTGTCCCATGTTTGGTGCGCCGCCAAAGCCGGCCAAGCGGCCATGTGTGACGGTGGATGAATTACCTTCCGGATCCATTTGCAGGGTTGAGCCAATGAACATGTCGGCGGCGTATTGCCCAGCCAGTTGACACATCGTGCGGTTTGAGCGCATCGAGCCATCGGGTCCGGTGAAGAACACATCCGAACGTTCTGCCGCGTATTTTTCCATACCCAGTTCGCCACCGAAGGAATGAACGGTTTCGACCCAACCAGACTCAATGGCAGGAATGAGGGTGGGGTGAGGATTCAATGTCCAGTGTTTGCAGATTTTGCCCTTGAGTCCCAACTGTTCACCGTAGGTGGGCAATAACAACTCGATGGCGGCGGTATTAAAGCCAATCCCATGATTTAACGTTTGTACGCCGTGTTTGGCATAAATGCCTTTAATCGCCATCATCGCCATTAAAATATGGGTGTCTTTAATCAGGCGTGGGTCACGAGTAAAGAGTGGCTCGATATAGAACGCTTGGTCCGCTTGGACAACGAAATCGACCCAGTCACCGGGAATGTCGACGCGATCTAACTCCTCGGTCTGGGTGACGATTTCGTTCACCTGAGCGATGACCAATCCGTCTTTGAATGCTGGCGCTTCGACCAGTGCTGGCGTGTCTTCAGTGGAGGCGCCAGTATAGAGATTGCCGTACTGGTCGGCTTTGAAGCCGCACACTAAAGCAACGTTGGGAATGAGGTCAGCGTAGAGGCGGGCGTATAATTCAATGTACGTGTGGATAGCGCCAATTTCTAATAAGCCATCTTCCAGCATTTGTGCCACACGCACACTTTGTGGGCCAGCAAAGGCAAAATCGAGTTTACTGGCGATGCCTTTTTCAAAAATATTCATGTGCGATGGCAAGCTGACGCTTGGCATAATCATATGCAGATCATGAACGCTTTCCGGATTCACCTTCTCGAGCATGCGTGCTAAGAAATCCGCTTGTTTTTGGTTATTGCCTTCGAGGACAACCCGATCGTTAGGTTTGATCAAATGCTCCAACGCTTCAACGATGTGCGCCGTTGGGAGAACCTTGCCATCGGCCAGATGAGCAACGCTGGCAACGCGTGCCTGTTTCTCAGCTCGTTTGGTGGTCCATTGTTTTCTCGACATAAGACACCTTCTTGGTATGAGGGATATAACGCTACGTGGAGTAGCTCCGTGAAACCATCATACGAGGATGAGATCGTTATAAAATGAGCATAAATGAGGGTTCTATATACAAAAAGTGATAATGTTTTTTATGAACCAAGACAAGGAGATGGGGGGCTGGTTGGTCGATTTGTCTGCGCGGATGGCGCCAGAGATGTGGTATTTCAGAGAAGTCGAAGGCCTAATCGGACGAGGTTTAGGCCTTCAGAATACACCGCGAGAGTTGCCGTGTTGGTGGCGGTTGACTTAAGGGCGTGATTTGACCTTTAAGCGGTTTCTATTATCACGATTGGCAATGACTTGTTGCTGATCGTCGATGTCCCCTAAGGTTTTCGCGAGCCTATCGTAAAGCACAACATTGGCGGTTGCCGCGAGGTTCATGCATCCGTTGGTGGGAACGTACACAACGTGATCCGCTTGGTCCACCACTTGTTGTGGTAAGGAGCCATCTTCAGGGCCAAACACATAAATGGCGTGCTGCGGGTGGACAAACTCTGGTAATGAGGTGGCGCCAACGGCTAACTCAACACAGACAATTTTGACATCGTCACTGAGATTGTCCGTCAGATTGTCGCTATTAACCAACTCAATCCGCGATTTTACCTTCTTCGTATCCGTTTGTAGTTTTACTGCACGGTTATAACGTACGCCGTTATAACGCACTTGGGTGGCGTCGTAACAGCCAGCTGCCCGCATGACAGCCCCAACATTGGCGGGACTTTTCGGGTTATATAGGCCGATAATGACCGTGGACTCTGTTGTCATTGTGGTTCTTCTTCTGTTCTATTTGAAAATGGAGCCTGAGATCCGCTCACATACCCGCAGATTATTGATCGAACCCGCGCGAAGTGCTACGACTGAATGAGCCTCGTTGTGATAATGACGGAGCATGAGAGACGTCGAAAGCTGGCGGTACGGTGAGGATACGGCTTGATTCATGAGGGGCGTGACCCATGTATCGCTACTTTTTTTCGTGCCAATTCTCAAGGTATATCGATCTAATTATTCGTTTTTTATGAAAATTTATGAAAAAGAGTGATGCAGACCTAACCCTAGAACATCGCGTGACAAAAGTCGTGTTCCATCCGGAGTTTACAATGTTAATCTATTGATCTTATTTTGATTTTTTCATCTATTGTTGTGGATATCGATCATGACTGAGGTTTCAACTCTGGGGGCGTTGGTTGCCCTGATTATTGCGATTGGTTTGATTTTAAAACATGTCCCGCCCGCCTATGGCATGATCATTGGGGCGTTAGTTGGCGGTGTGGTTGGCGGCGTGTCACTCACGGATACCGTGCAACTGATGATTGGCGGAGCGCAAGGCATCGTCACCTCAGTGTTGCGCATTCTTGCCGCTGGGGTGTTAGCCGGCGTGCTGATTGAATCGGGCGCCGCGACAGCGATTGCTGAAACCATCGTCAAAAAGACGGGGGAAACGCGGGCGCTGTTTGCCTTGGCGTTAGCGACGATGATTCTTACTGCGGTTGGGGTGTTTGTGGATGTGTCGGTGATCACCGTCGCGCCGATTGCCTTAGCCATTGGTCATCGTGCAAAGCTTTCCAAAACAGCGATTTTGCTGGCCATGATTGGGGGCGGTAAAGCGGGGAATGTCATGTCGCCGAACCCTAACGCGATCGCCGCGGCTGATGCTTTCCATGTCCCATTAACCTCGGTCATGGCGGCCGGGGTGATTCCGGGGTTATGTGGTGTGGTAATGGCGTATTATATTGCCAAGCGTCTTGTTAATACAGGCAGTCCAGTTCAGCAACATGAAGTGGTCGCCGTCGACTATTCGACGTTGCCGTCGTTCGTAGCGGCCATGGTAGCACCGGTTGTGGCGATCGCATTATTGGCCCTGCGACCGATTGCCAACATCAATGTTGATCCCCTCATTGCGCTGCCGTTGGGAGGCATGATCGGAGCGATGGCGATGGGGCGCTTTAAACGGCTCAATCAGTTTGCTGTCTCGGGGTTAAATCGAATGGCGCCTGTCGCGATTATGTTATTAGGCACTGGGACATTGGCTGGCATCATTGCCCATTCGCGCTTCAAAGAGGGCTTGATTGACGTATTAACCGTCTCTGGATTGCCGTCGTATTTACTGGCGCCTTTTTCTGGTGCGCTTATGTCGCTTGCTACCGCGTCGACGACTGCGGGCACTGCGGTTGCATCGAATGTATTTAGTCACACGATTTTAGATCTTGGTGTGCCTGCGTTGGCGGGCGCGGCAATGATTCACTCCGGTGCGACAGTTTTGGATCATATGCCCCATGGCAGCTTCTTTCATTCCACCGGAGGCTCGGTTCATATGAACATTCGAGAACGGTTAACACTGCTCCCTTATGAGTCAGCGGTTGGTCTCACGATCGCCTCGGTGTCTGTGCTCATTTTTGGTGTGTTTGGATGGTTTGTCTAATCCTGAGGAGAAAACATGAAGATTGTCATTGCCCCAGATTCTTATAAAGAAAGTCTTACAGCCTTGGGTGTGGCTGAGGCGATAGAGTCAGGGTTTAAACAGATTTTTCCCGATGCGAGCTACATTAAATTGCCGATGGCAGATGGCGGAGAAGGCACGGTGCAATCACTGGTTGATGCGACAGGTGGACACATCATTCACTGCTATGTCACCGGCCCGCTTGGCACACCGGTCGAGGCTTTTTACGGCGTGTTGGGTGATGGGCACACAGCCGTGATAGAAATGGCATCAGCTTCCGGTTTACAGCATGTGCCGATGGCGCAGCGGGACCCGCGGATCACCACCACTTATGGCACTGGAGAGCTGATTACAGCCGTTTTAGATCGTGGTATTCAACATATCATCATTGGTATTGGGGGCAGTGCGACCAATGATGGTGGAGCCGGGATGGCACAGGCGTTGGGGATTAACATGCGCGATCACCACGGCAAAGAGATCGCCCATGGAGGCGGGGCGTTACATACGCTGGCGCAGATTGACATGTCGGGACTGGATGCGCGTTTGGCGACAACGCATATCGAAGTGGCGTGTGATGTGGACAATCCATTATGTGGGCCGAGGGGCGCTTCCCAAGTCTTTGGTCCGCAAAAAGGGGCGACACCCGACATGGTCAAACAGCTTGATGATAACTTGGCGCATTTTGCTAAGGTGATGCAGCGTGATTTGGGACAAGATGTAAAAGACCTTGCGGGTGCTGGCGCGGCCGGGGGCTTAGGCGCCGCGTTACTTGGCTTGTTACAGGCCACTTTGAAGCCGGGCATTGATATCGTCATGGAGGCTGTAGATTTGGCGACTCATGTCGCTGACGCTGATTTGGTGATTACCGGCGAAGGGCGCATAGACAGTCAAACTATCTATGGAAAGACGCCCGCAGGCGTCGCTCGGGTCGCGCAAGCGCATCATTGCCCGGTGATTGGTATCGCGGGCAGTCTTTCGTCAGACTGTGGTGTGGTGCATGATTACGGCATTGACGCGGTATTCTCGGTGGTCAATGGTGCGGTGGATCTTGCCACGGCACTGAGTCACGCTTCGCAAAATATCACGCTCACTGCACGTAATATCGCGGCGTTATATCGCTTACCACGTTAAGTTCGTGCTGCAAAAAAGCCCGCTGGAGCGTTTGCTCCTAGCGGGCTTTTTAATCACACCATCTCGAGGGTTAGCGACGTTTGGCTTCGCGCTTTTGCAGTTCGAATTCAAACTCGTCAGGGTATAGGATAATGCCTTCCCCTTCTTGATCTGGGAACACAATGATCGAGAGTTCATCGTCTTCTAAACCGGTCGTCCAACGACTTTTCCATTTTGCCACTGAAATCGGTTCCGGTGTAAAACCTTCCCAGTCATCGGTCGCCCATTGCGCCGCATAATCGTGGCTTGGCCAGACTGGAACGCAGTCTTCGTCTTCGGCCGAGAGCAATACGCTGCCGTGTTCATCGATCAACAACCAAATTTTATGATCGGTCGCGACCGCTTTAAAAAACAGATTCATTCGTTCCGTCGGATCTTTGGGAAGTTGGTCTAACGCGATTGTTGTGGTCATGCACAGCCCTTGCTTATTTGTGGAAACATTCCTAGCTAGTATAACGGTAGAGTCGGTGATCTCGAAAGCAGTTTGTCACAAACCGCAGCTATCGCGATGGCCGTGACACTCATGATACTGAGTATGAGGGACAGAGGGCAATCGGGTTTTTGTGGTTTACCTGATGAACGTGAGTGTTAAGATGAAATCATTATTGACAACGTAATGAGCGTGAAAAGGAGCTTATGATGTCGCAACACAGTCATTTCTATGAACCGCAGCATGGACATGGTTTAGCCCATGACCCGTTTAAAGCCATCATCGCCCCACGGCCCATTGGTTGGATTTCATCGCGGTCGGCACAAGGGGTGGATAATCTAGCGCCCTACAGTTTTTTCAATGCATTTGCCAATACGCCTCCGATCATTGGGTTCGCGAGTGCTGGCTGGAAAGACAGCGTGCGCAACATCCAAGAGACGGGTGAGTTTTGTTGGAATATGACCACGAGATCTTTGGCGGAGAAAATGAATCAAAGCTGCGCTCCAGTGCCATCGGAGGTCTCGGAATTTGAGCATAGTGGTTTAACGCCGGTGGCGTCGAAATTAGTCAACGTGGCGCGAGTCGCTGAAGCTCCCGTTTCCTTTGAATGCAAACTCACCCAATTAATCCAATTGCAATCGGCCAGTGCCGATGCGCTCGACAACTGGTTGGTTCTCGGTGAAGTCGTGGGCGTGCATATCGACAATCGCTTCCTCGAAGAAGGCGTCTTCCAAACCGTTAAAGCCCAGCCCGTCATGCGTGCTGGTGGGCCTTCGACGTACTTTGGCATCAGCGAGTCAACCGAGTTTCATCTGTTCCGTCCTCAGTATCCTCTTGATTAAAAAATCCTGTATACTGAGTGTCAAGACACGGAAGCGGGCTTTCATGGAAGTGAAAGCCCGCTGTCTTAATGGACGGATAAAATAAAGGACATCAATAAGAATAGGCACGAACAACGAGTCGACTCGTATTCAAGTAGAGGAGTATCAGATGCTGCGATTTTTTAGAATCGAGCAGGGCGTGATTACCGCAATGCCAACCGATGAGTACAGCGATTTACGTGAATTTGTCGCTCAAGCCGAGTGGATTGATGCACATGACCCCACCGACGAAGAACGGTACTTAATCAGCTCGTTATGGAGTATGGAGCTCCCTGAGTCGAACGATGTGGATGAAATTGAAACCTCAGCACGATGTTTCATTGACCAATCTGGTATTCACGTCCACTCGTTATTTTTATCGCCATCTGAGGGGCGGCATAACTCGGTAACGGTGGCGTGTATTTTGCAAAAAAAGCGCTTAATCACGATTCGCGATGGTGATGTCGCCGATTTTCGCTTATTACGTTTGCGCGCTCGCCGCGGTCAGATTTATTGCAACGATGTGGATAGTTTGCTGGTGACCTTGTTTGAGCAAAAAGTCGAGAACCATGCCGACCTTTTAGAAGACATTCATCGCCAGTTAGAGAAAGTCAGTCATGATGTGCTTGAGCGCGATGATGCGGATCTCGAGGATAGCATTAGTCAACTGGCACGCTTAGAAGACAGCAATGGTAAAATTCGCTTATGTTTGATGGATACTCAGCGCACCATTTCTTTCTTATTACGGAATTTAAAATCGCGTAATGAGCACCGTGAGACGTTTACCGAAGTGGGTCATGATATTGAAGCGCTCATGTCTCATACCACGTTTTTGTTCGATAAAATCAACTTTTTGATGGACTCGACTCAAGGTTTTATCAATATTGAACAAAACCAGATCATCAAAATATTCTCGATTGCTTCGGTGGTCTTTTTACCGCCGACAGTGATTGCCAGTATTTACGGGATGAACTTTCAGTTCATGCCGGAATTAACTTGGAAAGGCGGATATCCGTTTGCACTCGGTTTGATGCTGGCCTCGGGGTTTGCCCCGTATTGGTATTTCAAACGCAAAGGTTGGTTATAGCCAGACGCGATAAAAATAAACAGGGCGAGTTCATCACGAACTCGCCCTGTTGTGTATTGGGCCGATGCGTTTAGGCTTCAGCCGTGTGTTTAGCGGTTGCGGGTTTATATAAGCTGGCAGAGACAAATATCACGCTATTGGCGATCAGCCCGATAAATCCACCGTTCCAATCAAATGGGCTATGGCCGAACAGTTGGAAATACAAGGTCAATCCTGAGCCGATAATCAACCCAGAAACGGCGGCGGGTGTTGTGGCTTTTTTCCACCAGAGCGCGCCGACCAACATGGGGAAAAGCTGGACAATAATCCCATACGCAGCCAAAAGTAGCGCGGCTAAGGTGGGAATTTTTGCCATGGCTAAGGCGTAGGCGAGAAGCGATACCACAATGACCCCAATGCGTGTCAGTCGCAGCATTTGCTTTTCATTCATCTGTTTAAACATGGGCATTGGATAGAGAATATCTCTGGAGAAAATCGAGGCACTGGTGTGTGCCAAGTTGGAGGCGGTTGACATTGCGGCTGCCAATGCTCCTGACAAGACGATACCGATGACCCAGTCGGAGAACCCGACACGATGGATGACCAGTTCCAACAAAACATCATCGGCTTTGGCTAGCGGCTCTCCTTGAAACACTAAGACTCCGGTAAAGCCAATGAATATCAGTGGAATCATAATCAGCCCGTATAGCGGATAAAACACAAACACGCGTTTTAAGGTTTTCCCGCTCTCGGCTGTATAGAATTTCATGAAGATATGCGGCCACATCACAATACCCAGTGAGCTGACTAAAATCGCGGTGGTGTACGCACCCCAGCCCATCCCCGTCGCGCCCGGCATGGTGAGATACTCGGGCGCTTTCTCTTTAATTTGCTCAAACATGTTACTCACGCCACCAAAGAAATGCTCTGGCGTGGCTAAACCGAGATACCAAGCGATGCCGACCATCATGATGCCTTGCAGTAAGTTGGTCCAACCAATACCACTTAGGCCACTGACAAACACATAAATCGCGACCACGGCGGTAGCAATCAGGGCACCGAGCCAAAAGGGAATGGCGCCATCCGTTGCGCTTTGAAAGAGCATGCCAGCTCCGGCAATTTGTACGGTTAAATAGGGGATCATCGCCGCTAAGCTAATGATGCCAATAAATACCCCCAAAACCTTATTGGGGTATCGCGCGGTAAAAAACTCGGCTTGGGTCAGCAACCCTTTTTGCCGCCCCGAATTGGCTATTTTCGGCCCCATAAGCCACCAGACGACCACCCCTAAAGTGAGGTAAGCGACGATATACAGTACCGGCATGCCTTTGCTGTAGGCCCAACCGGGCGTGCCTAAAAACGCCGATGCCGAAAAACACTCCGCGCCAAAAATAAAAAATAGCACGATGAAGCCGACACTGCGGCCGCCTGCAACGTAGTTTTCCAATGTGGATTTTTGACCGCGTTTTGCGGATAACCCCACACATAGAATAACAATCATATAGATCACGGTGATGCCTGTGATCACCAAAGATGAGTGGCTCATGCGTCATCCTCCTTTTCGTCTTCCATTTGATAGCAGATGACCAACCCGACAAACGTCACCAGTAGCCATACGAAGTACCAAAATAGATAAAAAGGTAAGCCAATGATCATTGGCTCGATGTGATTCGCGAGCGTTGCGCCCGGCCAAATCATCGCGAGCGCACAGATTAAGAAGTACACCATCATTACGGGGTGCATAGGATATTTACGGTTCTTCATGGGTCCCTCCATTAGAATGAACTGTTTTTTGCGCCTTAATGACGCGTTAAATTAACGTTCAAGTGCGTTCAATGCGGTCACCGTTAACAGTTTTGCGCCAGTTGGAATGACGTCGTCATTGAAGTCAAAATGAGGACTATGCAGCGGTTCGTCCTCATCGTGTCGGGCACTGCCTAAGAAAATGTAAGCGCCCGGTACTTGGTTGAGCATGTAGGAAAAATCTTCTCCGCCAAATGTGGGGGGTGTTTCGGTATCGAGCGTGCCGTCTGCGAAGTTGGCTTCAATCGTCTCGCGAACAAATTGAGCACAGGCGGGGGTGTTGATTGTGGCTGGAATAATGCATTGGTAATCGACGCTGATGTCGGCGCCATAGGTCGCAGCGACGCCCGCACAGATGCGCTTGATTGCGGCTTCCATTTGATCTTGAATGCCAGGTTTAAACGTTCTGACGGTGCCAATGATTTCTGCGGTATCAGGAATCACATTAAAGGCATTCATATCCCCTGATTGAATGGCGCATAGGCTGAGAACCGCTTGATCCAGAGGGGCAATTTCACGACCAATGATGGTGTGCAAAGTGGTGATTAAGTCGGCACTGATACGGACGGGATCGATCGTGAGGTGCGGCGTTGCCCCGCCATGCCCGCCTAGTCCTCGAATGGAAATGGCAAGGCGATCTCCGGCTGCCATGGCCGGCCCATCTAATACTGCGATCTTACCGGCGGCCAGATACGGCCAATTATGTAATCCATAGATTTCGTCCATCGGGAAACGCGTAAATAGGCCATCTTTGACCATGCGATCGCCGCCGCCACGGCCTTCTTCGGCCGGTTGGAAAATCAGGTAAATCGTGCCCGAGAAATCGCGATGCTGCGCCAAATATTGTGCAACGCCAACCAATATCGTGGTATGGCCGTCGTGCCCGCATGCGTGCATGCACCCGGCAACATTGGACGCATAATCATGGGTATTTTTTTCTTGCAACGGAAGGGCATCCATATCGGCACGTAAGCCAATACGTCGACCATTATCTTGCTGCTGACCTGTGATGGTTGCAACAATGCCCGTTTCGCCTAGGTTATCGATGTAGGGAATGCCTAACTGCGTCAGTATGGTTTTAACTTTTTCTGAGGTTTTGAATTCTTCAAACCCGAGCTCAGGGTGTTGATGAATCTCACGACGTAATTGCACTAATGACGCGTGGTGTTCGGTAAAAAAACTCTCCATAGCTTACTTCCTTGTCATGCTGGTTATCGCTTAAGACCGAATACTGAGTGGTATTATGTCAACGATTTCAGTGTTACATTCCTCAAGGTATAAGGAAAATATCAAATAGGTGTAACACCGATAACAATTCGGTATGGATGAGAAAAGAGCATGGAAATTCGCCAGATTCGTTATTTTATTGCTGTCGCTCGTGAGCTCTCGCTCTCAGCGGCTGCGCGAAAAATTCATATCGCGCAACCGGCGCTAACCCGCCAAATTAAAGCCTTAGAAGCGTCCGTTGGTGTGCAGTTACTGGAAAGAACCGCGCGCGGCGTCGCCTTAACCGCCGCTGGTAAAGTGTTTCTGAAAGAGGCGAGTAAGGTGTTGGCGGATCTTGAGGACGCCAAAAATAAAGCGGTATGCACCGAGCAGGGGATGCTAGGAGAATTACGCGTCGGGACAACCATTATGTTGTTGTGGGTTGAAGAGCTTAGTTCGCTGCTGAAAGCCTTTCGAGAGCGTTATCCCCATGTCATGCTCAAACTCAATACGCTGTTGTCAGGGCCACAAATGGTCGCGCTGCGCGATGATCATATTGATTTGGGCGTCGTGATTTTCCCGCCCGATGATCCCCAGTTCGAACGTTTAACCCTTTATCGGGATCATCTCGTCTTTGTTGTCCCTGATTGTTCGCCCATTCTTAGCGATCCACCGCGTGTCTTGAGGCAGTTGTGTGACTATGATTTTGTGTGGTTTGATAAAGAGAACAGTCCGAACTATCACGAACAATTAGCGCAATACTTTGATCAGTGTGGGTTTACCCCCAAAATTGTGGAAACGGGCAATGACAGCATGACCATGCTGGCGATTGTCGCCTCTGGTGTCGGTTGCACGATCGTGCCTCGTTCCACGGTGTCTGAATCCATGGCTGGCGTGTGCATACTCGAACTTGATGACTTGCAAACCCTACCATTGGATTTGAACCTCGTTTGGAAAAAAGACACGCGAAACCCCATGCTCGACAATATGATTCAACTGGCGAAAAGCCTCGAGACGACAGCCAAAAACTAGCGCTTATAGCGATGCAACAGTTCCCACGGAATGGGGCATAAGTGATGGTTTTCTGGGTAGCGGCTTAAATGATGTTGGTGTTCTTCGTCGCTCGCCACAAAGTTGGTCAGCGGGAGCACTTCCAGTGCGATTTGCGCGGCGTCAGCACGAGAGGCGAAGTAGCGACGAGCACGTGTCAGATGCTCGGCCTGTTCGCTGTAAATGCCAGTACGGTATTTTTCTCCTCGGTCGGGCCCTTGCTGATTGATGCTGTAGGGATCGATGATCTCGAACAGGTGTTCAATCAGTGCTTCAACGCACAGAGTGTGGGGATCAAAGGTGACGCGCACCGCCTCGGCATAGCCATCATACGGGCCCTGCGTCGTATTGGTTGTGCCATTTGCGCGGCCTGCTTCGGTACTGAGCACGCCAGGGATGTATTGGATGAATTCTTGCACGCCCCATAAGCAGCCGCCTGCGAGTACGATCTCTTCCATTGTCTTTTCCATTATGCATAGTGCTGTGCAAGGATGCACACAGCTTATCAATTCACGCAATCCTATCACACAATGTCAACACGATGGCGCTCACACGATAGCGCTCACACGATAGCAGGTGACAAGCCAAGATGAATACACTGGTGGTCAGAAAGAATTGTCTGCCTTATTTTGTCTATTTACTTTGATTATCAAATAATCTAGTCTTAATTATTATTTGATAATCAAAGTAAATGGCTATGAAGATACCTGACTGCAAAAAATTAGAGACGTTTTCCTATTTTGATGCTGAGAATGAGAAGAAAACCCGCTATGTGTTGGCGTTGACCTTCATCACCATGGTGGTAGAAATTGGGGCTGGCTCACTCTATGGCTCGATGGCGCTTTTGGCCGACGGTTGGCACATGGGAATCCACGCCGCCGCTTTTTGTATTACCTTATTTACTTATCGCTACGCGCGTAAACACAAGCACAGTGGCAAGTACTCCTATGGCACGGGCAAAGTTGGCGTGCTCGGAGGTTACACCAGTGCATTGATCTTAGGCATCGTTGCGCTGGGCATGGCGTTAGAGTCCGTGGATCGTTTCGTGAATCCCGTGTCCATCGAATTCAATGAAGCGATTTTTGTGGCGGTGATTGGTTTGATTGTTAATGCATTAAGCATGGTGTTGCTACAAGACCACGACCACCATCATCATGGCCATGAACATCATGAACATCATGAACATCATGAACATCATGAACACCATGAACATCACCATCAAGACGGTCATCACGACCACAATTTAAAGGCGGCGTATATTCATGTGCTGACGGATGCACTGACATCGCTTTTAGCGATTGGCGCATTGATCATGGGCAAATATGTCGGTTGGATTTGGCTTGACCCGATGATGGGCGTGATCGGCAGTATCGTGATCAGTAAGTGGGCTTGGGGATTAATGAAGCAAACCGCGCCAGTGCTGTTGGATCAAGCGATCGATGAGTATTACGAAGAGAAGATTGTTGACGTGTTACAGTCTGAGGGAGTGACCATTAAGGATATGCATATTTGGAAAGTCAGTGCCGATCACTTTTGTGCGACTCTGGTGGTTCACGATGAGCAAGATCGTCAACCTGCATACTTTAAGCAACGTTTGCAAGAGTTTGATAAGATTGAACACCTTGTGATTGAAGTGAACCCTAGCTAGGAGAGCAGTATGTCATCGATTGCGTCACTAAGTCATGTATTAACCGAGTTTTACGATAAGATGGCCTCGTGGGAATCGTCCGTGGTACGGGAATCGGATTATTCGCTCGCGCAGATTCATACGCTTGAAGCGCTGGGTAATCACGGTGCCATGAATATGAAAGCCTTAGCGCACCATCTTGGAGTGACCACTGGCACATTGACCGTACAAGTGGATAAGCTGGTGAAATTAGGATTGTTGACTCGTCAATACAGTGAGCAGGACCGTCGCTCGATTGTGGTTGAGCTGACTGAGGCAGGGAGTGAGATTTATCAACATCATAATCAATTTCATCTCGCCTTAACTGAGGAGCTTACCAAAGGGCTTACTCAGGATGAACAACAGCAATTAAGCGCATTATTAGCGCGAGTGAATCAGGAGTTCTAATCGGTTTGATGCCCATTGGCTATGATTCTTGGGGCTGGTGATGGATAAGCTTAGCCCCCGATTGATAAATACCATGTTTATCCTCGGGGTTATATAACGCACAGTGCTCAAGCGACAAGCATCCACATTGAATGCAACTGCCGAGTTGATTTTGCATCATTTTCAAGCTGGTGATACGGTTTTCAAGTAATGTATGCCACGCTTGACTGAGCGTTTGCCATTGCTCTGCTGTTGGCGCTTTGTGCTTGGGAAGAATCTCCAGCGCTTGAACAATTTCTTGTAACGTTAACCCTACTTGCTGCGCGGCTTTGATGACCGCAATGCGGCGTAATATCGCACGCTGATAGCGCCGTTGATTCCCCGCATTCCGCGTGCTGAAAATCAATCCTTTTTCCTCATAAAAGTGCAATGTGGCCACACTGACTCCGGTGCGTTTGGCCACTTCTCCGACACTCATCTCCATGGATTTTTCTCCCTAAAAAAGCCTTGACCTCAAGTTAACTTGAGGAATTAGCATACTCAATACCGAAGACATCATCAATGACAAACACGCTTAATTGATACGTTGCGTGTTGTGGTTATGCGAACACAAGGAAGCGCCATGTTGAACTATCACGATTACATTCCAACGTTACTGACAAAAACTTATCAAGAGCAGGCAACCTGGCGAGTGAAGAGGAAGACACATGCGCTGCTGGCTTGGCTGACACGATTGGGCCGCCGTTGGCGGATAAGACGTTTGGCTTTTCAGCAACCCGTAGCGCGAGACCGGTTTATTGCGGTCTATGAATTCACCTTAAAACCGGATTGTCACCGCGATTTCCGCCAAGCTTGGCGAACCGTCACCGAGGGGATCTATTTGCAATGTGGCAGCTATGGCTCACGTTTACATAGAACCGATAAACCAGATGTGTACGTTGCGTATGCACAGTGGCCAAGTCGTGAACAATGGGAAAAACAGCACACGCTGACCGGTGAGAATTACCTTAAAGCCCGTGAACAGATGCGAGCCTGTCTACTTGACTCACAGACTCGCTATCGCATTACGGTCTGTGATGATTACCTGATATAGAGCCGTAATACCGAGACGGCTCCTCTTTTTAGTTAGTGGGCCATGCTGGCTTCGAAGTAGCGTGGCGAGACGCGTGAAGAGGGAAGCATTCGAGGAGCCTCAGCCTCACGAATCAGCCTGTTATACATGGCTTCACGGCGTAACTCGAGAATCTCATTGATCATTACATCTTGAGAGCGTAAGCCAAAATGCGTGGTGTAGTTTTTGATTTTGGCCACTTCGCTTGCATCAAGTTTATACACTTCTTGTTTTAAACGCGCTTCGGCTTCTTTTTTGATTAGCCCCTGCTGTTGCAGCAACTTAATGATTGCTTGGTCGAGGTTGTGCAGCTGTTTAGTCAATGTGTCATGCCTTTCATTATTAATTATATCGATGACATGGCTAAGCCCGCCATGCTTGAATGCAGACGTACTGTACGCATTTCTCATGACAGTTTGTTTACGGTAATGAGAGAATACGATGAGATTGTGTAAGAGATGAGGTTAATTGTGTCAAATTTGCGTAGAAAAGCAGCAATGGCGGGCGATGTGCTGGTTATTTAACCCATCATTCCCGCCAACCTACTGGGTGTGTTTAGCTCAGTGATACGGTCTTTTTCTGGGCCAATTCCATCGCGACGTGGCTGAGACAATACGCCGCTTCATTGATAAAGTGAGGATACACGTCCTCGTCTTTGTCCCATACCATATCGTCGCCAGAGAACGTGATGAACATAGGATCACCGCGGCGCAGTACCTCAAAGTCTCGACCATCCAGGCGAGGGTGCACCATGGCCGTTCTCACACCATGTTCGTCTAATGGCAGTGTGACAGGGCCGAGATAGAAGTACGCCTCATAGTTTGGGGTTAAGGCTGGTAGAGCGTTACGGTTGGCGAGATCAATAAAATCCAACACGGCGGTCAGCATGTCTTTCATTAATTCCAATGGTTCAAATTGGAGTGCACCATGCGCCTGTGCGCCCACTTCAATCATGACACCATTTTTCCCCATACTGCATAAATACGCTTGTTCTTCCCAAGCAATTTGGTCTTCAAATAGAATATACGCATTGGGCATCTGCTGTTTGACATACGCGCCCATCTTTTTGTAGTAAGGAGAGCTGGACAATAATATGAGGGTTGCGCCCATATTGCTGGTGGTGTTGTGTAAATCGATCACCATTTGTTGCTCACGGTCTGCATAGGTCTCGCGAAGAGAGTGGGCAAGGCGGGTTTCGTTACCGGACTGGGCGTTTTGACGCGCACGCGCGTTAAATTGGCGATTCAAATCTTGATCCACATAGCGCAGCCCCTTGTCCATGGCGGCGGGGTTGGCGATGAGCGTTTCAACAGATAAAGAGTCGCGCTCGGTACGATAGAGCCCTTGTTGTATTAAATGATGCAGGTAAATCCCTGAAAGTTCATTGCCGTGTGTTCCCGAAACGAGCAGTACGCTATCGATAGCTTCCATGATGTCTGACCTTATAACTGGATGAAGTGGTGGGAATGCGTATTACAATGTGAATAAGCGCCAGCGTGTGTTGTGGCGCTCTTTACGCACGTCGCTAGCTAGAACGCTAACACAACGATTTTTGAGTGCAATGGCCAAGCTTGAGCTGATCATTGACTATGACCGTGTTTATTCGCTCTCAGCGATCTTTTCCGCGTGGAAACGCAGTCGAACATAATCGGCCATCCAGCCTTGCTCTGGCGAGTATAATTGGGGTTTGACTCGTTGCGCGGTGGCGTTAAGAAAGGTCTCTTCTAACTCGCTCGGCATGCCTGAAATGACGTGATTGGCAAAAATAGTAAGCCATGCTTCCACGCCAGACTCTAGCGGTGTTGGTCGAGAGAAACACTCGATGAAATGGACTTTAAACCCATGCTTTTCCAGTTGCGTTTTATACTCTTCTGCTGTTGGGAAGTACCAAGGGTTATGGAATGTGCCCATTTCCGGATGAGCTTCGATCACCGCTTGCATTGCGGTGGTTAGGGCATGGATGTTACCGGCTCCGCCAAATTCGCCGACAAAGCGTCCATTAGGTTTCAAAGCACGATTTACGCCTTGCAGTACGTGGTGATAGTCGGTGATCCAATGCAACGCTGCGTTACTAAATACGGCATCGAACTCTGCATCAAAGGTGAGTGCATCGCCACTCATGACTTCCGCTTTCAGTCCTCGCGCTTTTATCGCATCAATCATACTTGGGCTAGCGTCAACACCATAGACATTGGTGCCTGCTTGCATGATTTGCTCGGCAAGTTCTCCGGTTCCGCACCCTAAATCTAAAATGGTCTCATTGGCTTTTGGAGCCAGTAAGTCAATGACTGAGCGTCCAAATTCAGACACAAACTGAGCATCTTTTTGGTATTGATTGGCATTCCATTGTTGTGTAGACATTACTTCTCCTTAGTGAGCATGCTGACTTTGGCCGCCTAGCGATTGTACGTGCGGTCTGAATAGAAGATAACCAATCGCTTCTTAGATGTCACCCCATAACGATATAATTTATTGAAAATAATGGCTTATTTCTACGCAAGAGTCTGCTTAATGCTCTTCTCGCTCTACGCCGACGTCATTGCCATAGATAGACTATTGCTATGCGACTGGTCTAGAGTGGTTTTATAAGGGCGTCATAGACCCTTTATTTTTCTTATTTGCAATCATCAATAAAAACAAAGAGTTAAAAATACGCCACTGAAAAGGGTCAAATTAGGGGGTGAGTGCTAAGCGCTTGGTATTACGCCGCTTTGTGCTATATTGTTCTAGTTCACTGCCGCACAGGCAGCTTAGAAAGTGTTTTGTAAAAGGGTGATGAACATGAAAATGTTCACTGCCGCACAGGCAGCTTAGAAAAAAATAGTGTTTCGAAAGACTCATTTGTCATATGTTCACTGCCGCATAGGCAGCTTAGAAATTCTTCAATCTTTAATCGTTCCAGCGTTGATTATTCATTCATTGAAGGAGAACGACCATGCCTAAAACTTATCTTGCTTTACTGCTGGCGCTATGCATGATGAATTTTACGCGTTATCAGAAGGAGAGAGCGTAATGTCATACAGTCTTGGGGTGTTAGCTGGTATGGGGCCTCGCTCCACAGCGCCTTTTATCGATATGTTGGTGGATGAGTGCCAAAAGCAATACGGAGCCAAATTCGATATCGACTATCCCAAAATGCACATCATTTCCTTGCCGACACCTTTTTTCCCTGATCGGGTGGTTGAAGATGCTGCAATGTCAGCAGCACTGCGCGATGGGATTAGCGATTTGGTAAAAGCAGGGGTTAATTTGATCGCAGTTCCCTGTAATCTGGCCCATTGTTACTTCGCTGAGATGCTGGAAGCCAGTGCTGGCATTCCTGTCCTGCATATTGCCGATTGTGCGCTTGAACACTTGCCTGATGAAGCGGAGAACATTGCCGTGATTGCGACTGAGGCTACGCTTGATGCGGGTTTTTATCAGCAACGTCTACATATAGCGGGAAAGCGCTGTGTCTCTTCTGACTCATTACGCGTGATTACCACGCGTTTAATTGCGCTGATTAAGCAAAACGGATTTGCCGATCCTGAAGTGATAACACAGTGGGGGACCCTGATTTCCTTAGCGCAGAAAGCTGGCGCTCAGGCGCTGCTTATTGCCTGTACGGACATAAGCCCTCTGCTTAAAAGCCATCCTCAACAGCTGCTGCCGATGGTGGATACGGCAACAAGTCTCGCTGAAGCTGTCATTCGCGATTTTGCAAAGATGAGGCTGAGCCAGTAGCTGAATTTAGCCATGATGCCCAGGCAGGTATTTGCTTGGCACGGGAGGATTTTTAGCACTAAACAGGCCCGATTTCAGATAATAAGTGCGACATTCATGGAAATATGTAGAAGAGGAAGCCAACTGCTGAAAGTGGTACGCTCTTCTCGCCAAAGAAACAAGCAGTACTACCATGAATTATCAACAGTTGACCGAAGGCAGAAGATACCAGATTTCTGCTCTTTTGGAACGGGGAATTTCGGTTCCTGAAATAGCTAAAACAGTTCAGTGCCACCGCTCGACGGTATACCGTGAGCTTAAACGCGGTCGGAAGGGAGAGCATTATTGCCCTAACGAAGCCCAGATGTCGTCTACCAAAAAGCGCAAAACAGCACGTAAATACCGAATACCAAAGGAACGTGTCGATTTTATCCGCCTTCTTTTAGAAACAGATTGGAGTCCAGAGCAGATTTCTAATGTATTAACGAAAATTGGTGCATCTGTCAGTCATGAGTGGATCTATCGCTTTGTTGCTCAAGATAAACGCTTGGGCGGTAAGTTATATCGTCACTTGAGACAAGGTCATAAGCGGTATCGCCGAGGTAAACAAGAGAAAGCTCCAGCGATAAAAAATGGTTCATCGCGGATTAGCGGGAATTTAAAACAAAAACGGTAGAAAGTGATATGGTTTAGTCGCCAAACAAAAATCATACACAAACTACCGTTTTCATGATGAATCATACTTTTCTATCCTCTTTTTGGGAAGGCTTTCATGTCGTAAAGTCTGCTCAAACGTCTTCTCTTATCACCATTACTCTCAAACCCAGCACAACCGCTCGGTGTTCATGTGGGCAATATGTTCAAGCCATACATGATTATCAGTGGCGAACGATTAAGGAAGCGATGATGCTCGGCGTACCTGTCGAACTATCCGTACAAACAAGGCGTATCAAGTGCCCTGACTGTGGTATCAAAACCGAATCTATTTCTTGGCTTGAACCTTTTGCGCGCCTAACTAACCGCTTACGTAGTTATATTGAACAGTTGCTGCCTCTTCTTCCTATTAAGCATATTTCCCAGATGACGGGCGTTCATTGGCACACGATTAAGGAGATAGATAAGCGCCGACTAAAAAATGGGGTGCCAGAGGTCAACTGGGCCGAGCTGAAACAACTGGTCATGGATGAGTTTGCGCTCTTTAAGGGACATCGTTATGCCACCGTTATCGCGGATGCTAAGACGCATCAAGTGCTGTGGATAGGCGTTGGACGAAGTCGACAAGATATCCGTCCCTTCTTTGAGTTACTTGGTCAGTATTGCCAGAACATAGGGGCGGTTGCGATGGATATGAATACGGCTTTCGACCTCGAAGTGCAGCAACATTGCCCCAACGCTCGCATTGTGTACGACTTATTTCATGTGGTCGCCAAATTTGGTCGGGAAGTGATGGATAGAGTCAGAGTTGATCAAGCGAATCAACTCAAACAAGACAAGAAAGCACGCCAATGGATTAAGCGCTCTCGCTGGATTCTCCTTAAAAACAGAGGCAACTTAGACAGTAAGCAGGAGAGCTACCTAAGTGAGATACTGAGTATGAACAAGGACTTAATGGTGACGTATTTACTTGGCTCTCAGCTTAAAGAGTTATGGCGATGCCAGTCAGAAAGCGAAGCGAGAGACTTATGGGACGTATGGTGGGGGCAAGTTCAAGAAAGCGGGATCAAGCCGCTTATGGACTTCGCAAGAAAGCTCAAACCTTATCTTCATGGCATCGTTGCTTCTGCATGCTATCCACTCAATACCTGTACGCTCGAGGGCATAAACAACAAGATAAAGTTAATCAAGCGAATGGGTTACGGCTATCGAGATACTGATTACTTCTTTTTAAAGATAAAAGCGGCTTTCCCCGGAAAGCCGCGATGAACCTAAAAAATGCCGTTTCGATTGATGATAGACCAAGCATCGTTGACAGTAAGGAGCGGTTTGGTGACTGGGAAATCGACACTGTGCTAGGTAAGCATGGTACAGGTGCAATGGTGACTATTTTAGAGCGTAAGACTCGATTTTACGTGGTAAAGAAAGTGCCATCTAAGTCAGCGGATGATGTCACCAAAGCGACAATAGAGCTACTGAAGCCCTATAAGAAACATGTCCATACCATTACGGCAGATAACGGGCGAGAGTTTGCAGGTCATGAAACCATCGCAAAAGAATTAAAGGCTGATGTGTACTTTGCTCATCCGTACAGTTCTTGGGAGCGTGGTGCTAATGAGAATGCGAACGGTCTTTTAAGGCAATATGTGAAGAAAGGAACCGATCTAACGACAGTGACGGACATCGATATAGAGTTCGCTTTATCGCGGATAAATTACCGTCCGAGAAAGTGTTTAGGCTTCAAGCAGGCAGCCATTATATTTGAGGAGATGGCTTTAGCTTCTTGATATTGGAGAGTGTCGCACTTCGCAGTTGAATTCGGGGGTAACCAAATTCACGTGACATGACTTTACCAATACCCTTATGCATTAAGTACGGTGGGATTATCTCGTGGCTTAACAGATCATCAATATCTTGATGTATATGGGTGATTACAGAAGAGTTATTCTGCATATTGAAATATATACCGAATTGATCGTAAAAAGATTTTGCCAGTTTTGAAGCGGATGCCGTGGGTGTCCTGATTGTATTTTTCAGTTATTACGTGGATTATAATATACAACAATCGATTGCGGTATTAATGTATTTCTCTAATGTAAAATAAGCGATTTAGATCATTAGGTCTAAAATGAATTTATACAGATTTTTTTATGAAGAGGAAAATTGTTAACACGTTTCTGCCCCAAACAGTGTTACGTCAGTTGTTGAATACTAAAATGGTTTCTATTAGTTTCCCTCAATTTATCTAATAACAACTAATTCCAAGAACAAATTTTTGTCCCAATAGTATCCTTATGTGTCCTTTAAGCCACTTTTGAGCGTCTATCCTATTGCATAAAATGACTCCATTACAGCAAAACACAGCAATACTGGAGCACAATTATGAAAATCACACAAATTCGCAATGCAACACAAGTCATCGATTATGCAGGTAAAACATTCCTTATTGACCCAATGTTAGCGCCAAAAGGCACTTACCCTGGATTTGAAGGAACAGCAAATTCACACTTACGCAATCCAACAGTTGAATTGCCTCTGCCTCTTGAAAGCATCATCAATGTGGACGCTGTTCTTCTAACTCATACTCACCCAGACCACTGGGATGAAACAGCAGTGAATGCGTTACCTAAAGATAAATTGATTTTTGTACAGCACAAAGGTGATGAGGCTATTCTTCTATCACAAGGTTTTACCAACGTTAAAATCTTCTCTGAAGAGACTGACTATCACGGTATTTCATTTACACGTACCGTCTGCCAGCATGGCTCTGATGCAGCGTTCCAACATGATCAAATGGCTGAAATTTTGGGTGAAGTGACAGGCGTGATTTTTTCCCATGCCGATGAAGAAAAGTTATATGTGGTTGGTGATACGATTTGGATTCCAAGTGTAGAAGAAACCATGAAAAAAGAACAACCTGGTGTCGTTATTCTCAATACAGGTTGGGCGCATGTACTGGGCTTTGGTCCTATTATTATGGGTAAAGAAGATGTACTAAAAACACACCAAGTGCTACCTAAAGCGAAAATCGTTGCGACTCATATGGGGGCGGTTAACCATGTATTGGTGACTACTCAAGAAATGCGCGAATACGCAGCTTCAAATATGATTAGCGATTTTGTGTTTGTTCCAGAAGATGGTGAAACAGTGATAATCTAGTTTTGATGTCATAAAGCAAACCTATGGCCTGCGTTTATGAACCGCACAGAGTAGTGTACTAACATTGCTCTGTGCATTTTACTTTGGAAACGAACTATGTATCTCAATGAAAACCATAAAATTCCTTCCGTTGCTGTTGTTGTTTTCAATCGCTTTAGCCCGTTTCATATTTCTGTCCCTAGCATTGTGTTTGGAAGAGATACCCTTAATGAAGCTTTTTTCGAGCTTAAATTTGTCGCTGGAGAGGAAGGACCGATTTTATCTGATATCGGTATGGAAATTCATACAGAGGCGCAGCTTGATTTTCTAGAGTATTGCGACATCATCGCTGTACCTTATTGGAGAACAATTGACGAACGCCCTAATGAAAAGTTGCTCAATGCTCTCTGTCGTGCTCATGCCCGAGGCGCATTGGTTGTCGGTTTATGTCTTGGTGGTTATGTTCTCGCCTATGCAGGCTTATTAGCGGGGAAACGAGCTGCGACACATTGGGAATTAGAACAGGATTTTAGTCAACGCTTTCCAGAAGTTTCGCTCGATACGAACGCCTTATATGTTGAAGATCGCGGGGTGATCACCTCAGCAGGTACTGCCGCAGGTATCGATTGTTGTCTGTATGTTTTCCGCAAATACTACAGCAGTACAATTGCGAATCGAGTAGCAAGAAGAATGGTTGTGCCTCCATACAGAGATGGCGGGCAAGCTCAGTTTATCGATCAACCAATACCTGTGACGACATCTGATTCACGTATCAATGCATTAATGGACAATATCAGGCGCAATATCAATCAAAAATATTCACTGGATGAGTTAGCAGATTCAGTGATGATGACCCGTCGAACTTTTACGAGAAAATTTAATAGAGCTACAGGTATGTCATTTGGAGAATGGCTGACGGCTGAGCGACTAAACTTGGCTCAGGATCTACTTGAATCTACAGATTTGTCTATTGAACAGATTGTCGCAAAAACTGGGTTTAGCTCAGTTCTCATTTTCAGAGATAAATTTAAAGAGCGTTATGAGGTGACCCCCAACCGTTGGAGGAAAACGTTCCACCAATAGCCTTAGATAAATATTCAGCGCCCCAACTAAGGTTTGCCATACATTTCCTCATGTCAATTCCGATTATTAGGGAGGTTAGCGTAGCTCATTAATGTCCAGAGACGTGCCAGCCGATGCTCGATAGCACGTTCTTGTTCGATCCTCACATAATAGTAAGCTTACATACATTTTGTCTGTCTGGTTCTCCATGAATCGCCGCTGATTTACCATACCGATCCTAAGACAGATAGTTTTTAACTGATTTCATCATTTTTTGGAACGATGGGCACTCTAAGTGAGATGGTTGAGGGCACGTTGCTACATGTTTTAGGCTATCTCGTACCACTTTGAGACGTTTAATTTGCGCATCAATCTCTACCGTTTTTTGAGTCAGCAAAACTCGGTCAATAGCCAACTCATCGTGTTCATTAAACATCGTTGAGATTTCACTGAGTGATAATCCAGCCAAACGGCCTAGAGAGATAATACTCAGCTTATTTAGTACGTTTGGTGCGTATTGCCGTCGCAGTCCTTTTCTACCTGTAGAATGGATAAGTCCGAGTTTTTCATAATATCTCAGTGTTGAAGGATTGAATCCAGACTCACTGGACACGGTCGCAATATCCATAAAATTCCTCATTGACTTAAAGTTAACTTCAAGTTGTATGATAGCTGCAATCTAGCAAAATTTTAATGAAATAATGAGGAATCTCGAATGGATACAATGGAATGGCTACAAACAATTCTGGTTGGTATTGGTGCTACTCTAGTTATGGACTCATGGGCTTGTTTTCAAAAACGAGTATTAAGAATTCAGCCTCTCGATTATGGACTGGTAGTACGGTGGGTAAGCTTCATTCCAAGAGGTCAGTTGATTCATCATACAATAGTGAACACACCACCGATAAAAGGAGAAAAGCGGTTGGGCTGGGGCTTACATTATTTGATAGGGATCGTTTTGGCTTTAATTCATGTATTGCTATGGGGAGAAGTATGGTTAAACAGCCCGCGTATACTGCCAGCGCTTATTACTGGTGTTGTTACGCTGATTTTTCCTTTCTGCATCATCCAACCTTGCTTTGGTTTTGGGGTCGCAGCAAGTAAAACTCCTTCGCCATGGAAAGCGAGGGGACTGAGTCTATTGGTCCACAGCTTCTATGGAGTGGGTTTATTTTGGTCGGCTTGGGTATTGAATTCTCGTTTCTTTTAAATTTGAGTAAATTCTATAACGCACAATGGTTTCTCAACGTTATGAATGATCAGGTAGGGCATGATTTTCGTTACCTGATGTCTGCCTATAATCGAGTTAGAGCACCGAGTCATAATGGCTCGATCACTATTCATTTGCCTAGTAGGACGTTGCCCGAAAGTGTACAAGTGACAGTACGATCTGGCTAAGTTAAGCAATGACTGAGTGTCAATCCTAGCGCTAAGCGTTCAGTGCGATATTTGCTGGGTGTCTGATTGAACAGTTTTTTAAAAGCATATATGTAGGCAGAATCAGAAGCGTACCCTAATTCTATCGCAATTTCCTGAATGCTCTTTCTTGAGCCTAACAATTGCAAAGATAACACTAACCGAATGTTTTGCCGCCATAGTGAAAATGATTGGGAAAACTCTTTCGAGCATAGCCTCGATAGCGTTCGTTCTGATGCTCCCACTTTTTTCGCCCACTGACTTAATGTGAATGACAAATCAGGTTGCTGCTTAAGCTGCACAAAAATGGATAACAGCCGTTTATCTGTCGGAATGAGTAGGGGAATTTCATAACGGGTTGCCGTCATGATTTGATCTCGCAATACCAATAGTAAATGTGTGATGTTGGACTCCGATTGCGAGAGGGTGCTGTTCTCAAACAAAATAAGTATCAACTCTTTTATGAATGAGTTTACAAGACAAGACTTAGGCTTATCGTCATATTGGACACATTTATCTGGGTTAAGATAAATCGCTAAAAATTGAGTATCGGTAATGGCGATGGATTTGTGAACGGTGTTGGCGGGGATATAGAGCATACCATTGTGAGGAACTATCACACATTTATCACCAATGTTTGATTGCAATAAGCCTTTAAGAGGAAACACGATTTGATGCCATGGATGCGTGTGAAAGTCATCAACGTAGCCAGAAACCATTGTCATCGTTTTGGTGATGAGTTGTTTATTAGAAAAGCCTTGTATGAGTTCATTCGCTTGCATGGTTGGCTGCTTATCTATATTAGTTGTCATTTAGTATAAAGTGCGCCATCTAGATTTGATATAGCATTTGAAGCCAATCGTTACTTACAAGGCAGAAAGATGCATATCCACTTTATTATTCACGAATATTTTGAAGCGCCAGGCGCTTATGAGTCTTGGGCAAAAAGTCATGGTCATACCATCACCTATTCTCGCGTATATGAAGGGGAACATCTCCCACAACGTGTTGAAGATGTTGACTTTCTGATTGTCATGGGAGGACCTCAAGCTCCAGGAACAACCACGGATCAATGTGCTCACTTTGATGCGAAACGCGAACAGGGAGTCATTTCAAAAGCCATTCACAATGGAAAAGTTGTGATTGGTGTCTGTTTGGGGGCGCAATTGATTGGCCAAGCATTAGGCGGACAATACGACCATAGCCCTGAGCGTGAAATCGGTAAGTTTCCGATTACGTTAACGGCTGAGGGGTTGGCACATCCGCTCTTTGACCATTTTGGCGATGTTCTGGACGTGGGTCATTGGCATAACGATATGCCAGGGCTAACCAAACAGGCACAAATCATTGCGTACAGTGAGGGTTGTCCGCGACAAATCGTTGCTTATAGTGATTTAGTGTTTGGTTTTCAGTGCCATATGGAGCTGACCAAAGATGTCGTAGCACTGTTAATTGAAAACGATGATCTCAGTGACGCGGCAAAATATCGATTTGTCGAGGATCCAGACGTCTTACTTCATCATGACTATGATGAGATGAATCAAAAATTACATGAGTATTTAGATAAATTAGAACGGTACTATCAATCAAAGCACTAAGTCGTTTTTCGGTGTTTTCTCAGGGAATACTCTGGCTCTGCAAAACCTAAACCAATCAATCGAGGAAGTCACAATGCTGTTTGTGACTTCCTTTGAGTGGATTGACGCTACTATCTCTAGATGTCGCCATTTTTTACGCTTTTTTTACGCGAACCCAGATTGCGCATCTGATAGAGTCGCTGTTAAATTTTCATTTCAAATGACGGCTATGACCATGAGTTGGCTACAGAAGCGTTACCTTTTATCCGCGTCGGTGTTGGTTTTGGCACTTGTCGTCTCTTTCGGACTTGATCACTGGTTAGGCTCCACAATGGCTGTGTTACTGATACTCCAGCTTTCTATTGTTGTCATTGCTCTCCATTGTCACTCACGACTCGCTTATGTGGCGGCGATTGCCGAAGCCGTCAGTTTCAACTTTCTCTTTACCACGCCTCGATATTCGCTTCAGATGTTCCACTTAGATGACATCATCAATTTAGTCGTTTTTATTGTGGTGGCCTTTACCACCAGCCAACTCGCCGAGCGATATCGACGTCAATACAATGCGCTAAAACAAGTGCAATTGCGCCACCAAATTTTGCTCTCTGTATCCCATGACTTGCGAACCCCGCTCGCGGGGATTATCGGTAACCTTACCACCTTCAAAGAATATCAGATGCAACTGCAAGCCAAAGAAAAGGATGAACTGCTCGACAGTGCCATCAAAGAGAGTCATCGCTTGCATCAATACATAGAGAACCTGTTGCAAGCAACGAAATTGCAGCACGGCGTGGTTCGCATCCAGAAGCAACAAGAATCCATTGTACACATTGTAAAAAGTGTCATCGGCCGTTTCTCCTCATCGACTACTCGTATTGAGGTGGTCGTAAATGGGGCGGTGCCATCGGTTGAAGTCAGTCGGGCTTTGTTAGAGCAAGCGTTATTCAATGTGCTAGACAATGCGCTGCGTTATTCTCCCAAGGATAAACAGGTCAGTGTGACGATGTATCAGAGCCAGCAGAATGTGGTGATTGATGTTTACAATCAAGGGCAATCACTGCAACCCGAAGACGCACAACGAATGTTTGAGCTGTTTTATTCCGACAAGGAAAAAAGAAGTGACGATTCTGGCTCGGGACTTGGATTGAGTGTGGCTCAAGGTGTGATCTCAGTCCACCAAGGCGATATTGAGTGTGTCGACGTACCACAAGGTTGTTTGATTCGGATTGTGCTGCCTAGCAGTCAACAAGGAGAACAGTAAATGAATTACAAAATACTGGTGGTGGATGATGAGCCTCAAATCCAAACGTTTATGCGTATTTCTTTGGCGGCTGAAGGCTTTGATTACGTAGGAGCAGACTCGTTAGCGACGGCAAAAGTGCAATTTGAGCGTGTTCAACCGCATGTGGTGGTGCTCGATTTAGGATTGCCTGATGGTGATGGCATTGAATTCCTATCGATTATTCGTCAGTCAAGTAAAACACCGGTGCTTATCCTCACGGCACGCGATCAAGAAGAAGAGAAGATCCGCTTGCTTGAAGCAGGGGCGAATGACTACCTCAGTAAGCCGTTTGGCATTAAAGAACTTATTGTACGCATTAAGGTACTACTGCGAGACTTAGTCAGTCACCATTTTGGTGAGGATATCGTGACTTTTAGTCCGCTCAAGCTACAAAAAAGTACCCACCAATGCTGGCTTTCCGATGCAGAAGTCATTCTAACCAAAAAGGAGTTTGCGTTTCTCGACATGCTGATGAGGACACCGGGGCAACTGGTGAAGCAGACGGATTTGTTGAAAGAGGTGTGGGGCGAAAGTCATACCGACGATACCCACTATCTGCGCATACTGGTTAGTCAGTTACGCAAAAAACTCAACGACAGTGCAGACGAACAACAGATCATTAAAACCGAATCAGGGATCGGCTACCGTTTAGTTTCGATGGCGTCACCTCGTGATGAATCTTCATAACACCACTTGATGATTGGTCATGCTCCATATCGGACGAATGGGTCTGCTTAAAGCAGAAACGCCTGAGTCGATTAAGACCTCGTATCAACGCACTTAGACGTGGTAGCAAGCAATTTTCCACGTGTTTTAATACAGGCATCTGAATATTACATCTGGCAATGATCCTGCGTTGGCGGAAATACTTCGCGGTGTTGGCCATGTTATTGCCACACTTTTGGACAAAATAGTAAAGGTATTGTCATGGCACATTTTACTGTCATTGGGCTCGGACGTTTTGGTATCGCGGCCAGTCTTGAATTGATCTATCTCGGACATACTGTGACGGGCGTTGATCGCGACCCCAAAATTGTCGATAAATATGTCGAGGAGCTAACGCAAGCCATTATTTGTGACTCTACCGATGAAAACGCGCTGCGTGAATTAGATCTTGGCAATAGTGAAGCGGTATTGATCGCGATTGGGGAAGACATGCAATCCAGTTTGCTTTGCACGTTGGCATTGAAAAATCTCGGTGTTCAAGAGATTTGGGTTAAGGCCAGCAGCAAAGCACATCACACCATTGTCTCGAAACTTGGCGTGCAACGTATTATTCATCCAGAAGAGGAAATGGGCGTGCGTGTTGCTCAGTCACTCAACTACCCCATGGTGAATAACTACTTGTCCTTAGGCCACGGTTTGTATGTGGTTGAAATTCATATCAAAGCATCATTACACGATACTCCGATTGGACACATTCTTGGTTGTGCCAAAGGCCGCGTGCAAACGGTCCTCATCCAACGTGAACAAGACGTACTTAATCAGATTGATCAGGATTTTGTCTTGAAAGCCAATGATATCATTCTGTTATGTGGCACACGCGCTGAGCTAAAGTACCTCGCTCCAAGGTTGGTGTGACATGGTATTGTGGCATCCCTCTATCACGCCGTTAGAACGCAAACCCAAGTCAGGCAAAAAAATAGTCGGTGCGCCGCCACTGATTTTAAGTGGCAGCTTTTTACTGCTTATTCTGTTGGGGACAGTCTTACTCAAGCTGCCTATTGCGGCGCATGAGCCTATCACTTGGATACAGAGTCTGTTTACGGCGACTTCAGCGGTGACGGTGACAGGACTCGTGGTGGTGGATACGGGCACACAGTTCACTTTGTTTGGGCAAGTGGTCATCGCGTTACTCATTCAGTGTGGCGGTCTCGGACTCATGACTTTTGCCATTGTGACCTTGATTGCTTTGGGAGGAAAAATTGGCTTTTTAGAGCGCACGGTTGCCAGAGAAGCCTTCGATCAAACCGATGCCTCGACGCTTGTGGCGACCGCTAAATCCGTGCTGATGTTTGCGTTCACCGTCGAGCTGGTTGGAATGATCATACTGTCTTGGTATTGGAGCGATGAACTTGGCTGGGCAACCAGTGTATTTCACGGTTTCTTTTATACCATCAGTGCGTTCAATAACGCAGGGTTTGCCTTAAGTGCTGATAGCTTGATGCCTTATGTGGAGGATCCCGTCGTTAACCTGACGATTACAGGACTCTTTATTATTGGCGGGTTGGGCTTTTCGGTGTGGATGGATTTAAAGCGCAATCGTCGATGGTCAAAGCTGACGGTTTATAGTCGCATGATGATAACGGGAACCGTGCTGATCAATGCGGTTGCTGTGATAGCAATCTATTTAATCGAGCGTGATAACCCCAATACATTAGGGCCACTCAGTGAATTAGGTAAGTGGCTGGCTTCGTGGTTTCAGGCGGTGACGCCAAGAACCGCGGGTTTTAATACACTCGCTATTGATCAACTCAAAGATGCCACAACCGCGATCATTCTGGTGCTGATGTTCATTGGCGGCGGCTCGTTAAGTACCGCCAGTGGCATCAAAGTCGTGACCTTTATGGTGTTGATTTTATCGACTTATGCATACCTACGCCGTGATGAACAAATTCATGTATTCAAACGTGAAATAGCAAAAGACACGATCAGAAAAGCCCTTGCATTGACGATGATTTCGGTTGTGGTGACGTGGTTAGCCATCTTTGCATTACTCTTGACGGAAAATGCCCCGATGATAGATGTCGTGTTTGAAGCTATTTCTGCATTAGGCACGGTGGGATTATCTCGTGGCTTAACAGGTCAGCTTTCCACATCGGGTGAACTGATCATCATTTTTTTGATGTATATGGGAAGATTGGGACCATTAACTTTGGCGTACTTTTTAGCCAGCCCACGCCAGAAAAAACTGCGTTTTGCGGAGACAAAATTAGCCATTGGATGAGCGTTTAAAACGAACACAAGGAAGTGAACGCAGATTTCACGAATTCATCACCAAAGCAGTGTCATCAATAATAGCGAGCCTTAATGACTACGGCTAGGATATGATTAGGTATTACTAAAAAGTGTCACCTTATTCCCCATTTAAAAAATAGTAACATTATGATATTTATATATTTTCATCTATTTTATTCTATAAAATCCTAATTGAAAGGTTCATAAAGGCGTTAAAATGATAATAGAAGAAAGACTCAACTCATTGGCCAAGACTTTACCCCCACATATTTTCAAGGTAGTCGAAGAGTTTGTAGATAGCCGCCCACAACATGGAAAACTACAAATATTACATTTGCTAGATACATACCAAGGACTACTAACCCCACATATAAAAAATAACAACACTTCTGAACTAACAAAAGTATTTGTACATATTCGCTCACATCTTTGCCAAAACAACACAAGAGGATTAATTTAAGTCGTGGGAAGTCGCTTATCGAAATGTCCAGCCAGGCTGGAGCAGATCACTCTGCAATAAACAATCTAAATTGACATAGCATTTGTCTGCTTTAGAAAATTTACTTTGCTGACAATATGGAGAAATTATACAAGTCATCATGTTCGCTCCTTTAGCGGCGGTCATGCCGACAAAACTGTCTTCTATCACCAAACATTCCGAGACATCGACCTTTAGCATACGAGCCGCTGTCAGATAAACATCTGGGCTCGGTTTACCGTGCTCTTCGTCTTCTGCACTGCAAATCACACTAAATTTATCCCACAATTGAAGACGGTCAAAAACGGCTTTTATCACCACGTGGTTCGATGAGGTTGCTAGTGCCAGCTTTAGTCCCTGCTGTGAAAAAAAACTCAACGCATCATAGACACCCGTCATTGCTTCACCCGTGCTTGAAATGCGGTTACACAGCTTAGTTAAAATCAGGTTTTCCAACTCTTTCGCTGATATAGACAGTGCGTACATCTCACACCAAATACGCGTGATTTCATCAACGCGCTTACCCATCGTCAGTTGTTCACAGTCCTGACGGGTGATACTCACGCCAACACCAGCCAATGATTCAATCTGTGCTTGCTGCCACAAAGGTTCGGAGTCAATAATCACACCATCCATGTCAAAAATAACCGCTTTTTTATTCATACTTACCTCAAAAAATAGAAAAAAGTGTGGCTACCAAAATCGTAGCCACACTCAAGCCGTCTACGCAACGGACACTTTACTCGATTCAACGCCTCTCGCTTCAAATCCAGGTTGATCCACCTTAATTAAATAAGTGAAGAAAAATGCTAATACATACAAAGTAGTATAGGCAACCACCACACCTATCGTGCTGAAATACGGCAGCAAGACTACTGCAATGGCTGGCGCAAGAAAGTTAGACAGTCCCGCAGACAAGTTATAGACAGAAATCGCCGCCCCTTTGTGATTTGGCTCTAGTGCAGGAAACACAGCGGCCATTGGTACAAACGCGGCCACAAAAATGCCCAGAGAAATCGCTGGGATCAGCGCCATGTAGAAGTTGTTGCCAAAATGCTGAGGGATGTAATAAAACGCTAGACTAGAAACTGCCATTCCAATGCATCCGAACCAGCGTACAACCTTCATCCAGCCAAGTTTCTCGCCCATTATGCCCCAGAAAACGTTGGAGAAAATGGTGGTAAAGAAGAACACCGCCCAGACCTGAAGCCAATCAGATGTCGTAAAGCCCAAATCATCAACAAACATCATCGGCATAATGACGGCAAAACCAAACAGCGACAGAGTATTGATAATGCGTACAAAGCTGGAGTAGAGCACATTTTTATTGGTATAGAGTAGCGTGACGGCACGGCTCAGCTCGGTCAGTTTCTGTTTATTGGTTAGGTTGTGCATGTGGGTTGGCGTTTTAACATTACGCAGGGCAATCATGGCGATCAATCCGCCTGTTGCACAAAACGCTAGCGATAACCACAAGGTGCCATATTCACCAATCCAAGGGATAGTAAAGCTTGGGATGTAACTGCCCGCTACGCCAATACCAATGGAGTACACGGTCCAAAACCAACCAAGTGCAGAACTGACACCATCGCTGCGAACATTGTGCACAATGACCACGATAAAGGAATAGAGAAAGAGTGGATAAGCCAATCCGCGAATACCATAGAATAGAAGAATTAACGCGTAGTTTGACTGACTCAGCCCCAAGGTTAAGAACAAGACATGGAAGAGACACCACAGCAAAAAGCCGATTCTCATGGTTTTCTGCGGTGTGATAATTTCCGCAACCACTCCTGACACCCAAGCGGCCAGCGCTGCGGCCAAACCATAAAGCGTAAACGCAAAAGATGATTGAGCAGGCGTAAAACCTAACTCGGTGATATAGTGCGACAGGAACGCCAGTTCAAAACCATCTCCCGTCATAAAGATAGCAATGGCGATATATCCCCATATCAGATTTAGCGGCAATCCAAGCCACTGTTTGCTTACATTTTCCATATATTCCTCGTTTTGTAGGGTAAAGGAATCCCACGCCCCTTTTCAGGGGCGTAGTCCTTGTTTTTATTAGTGATTCTCTTTCTAAGATCTGACTGTTAGTGCTAATGCCATGACCGCAAAACCAAGTCGTTTTGGTACAGCGCCCGGAAACGCTCATAACGCTTACTCAACACGGGCTCACGCTCTGCACATGGTTGATATACTCGGAAGATTTCCGGTTTTTTACACACATCTTCGACGGCTTTGTCAGAAGCGAGGCATGCCAGTCGAGCCGCGCCGAGTGCCCCACCCGTTTCTCCACCTTTATGAGTGACAATAGGTAGACAGAGTGTATCGGCCAACAGTTGCGCCCAAAACGCGCTGCGTGCACCACCACCGACGAGAGAGCATTGTTCGATGTGTGTGCCGCTCTCCTGCAATACACGCAGTCCGTCGGCAATCCCAAAGCTCACGCCCTCAATAACCGCATAGCCCAGTAGTTCGCGATTGGTGGAATGAGTCATTCCGTGGAACATCCCCATTGCCTGAGGGTCATTGTGCGGAGTGCGCTCGCCAGAAAGATAAGGTAGGAAAAGTGGCGCTTTGGCTTTATCTTCCTCACTTAGCTGCTCGATGCCTTCCAGCAATTCAACCTCTGTCACGCCAACAATGCGACAAAACCATTGCAGACAACTAGCTGCACTGAGCATGACGCTCATTTGATGCCAACGCTGAGGCAATACATGACAGAAAGCATGAACCGCAGACTCAGGCGCCGGGCGGTACTGTTCATTGACAACAAACAGCACACCAGAAGTGCCAAGAGAAATAAACGCATCCCCCGGATTCACGGCGCCTACACCAATTGCGCTAACGGCGTTATCACCGCCGCCGCCAGCAACAATCACAGAAGGGCTCAGTCCCCACTTATGTGCCACCTCAGCGGACAAATATGCCGAAACTTCACAGCCTTCCACCAGATCTGGCATCTGCACTCGGCTGAGGTGGCATTTATCGAGCAAAGAATCCGACCAATCGCGCTTCGCCACATCCAACCATAACGTGCCCGCAGAATCTGACATGTCCGAGATTTTTCGTCCGGTCATTTTCATACGCAGAAAGTCTTTGGGTAACAGGACTGTGTTGATACGAGCAAAATGGTTCGGCTCGTGCTTACGGACCCAAAGCAACTTAGGCGCGGTGAAACCCGGCATCGCTAAGTTGCCAGCGATGTAATGCAAATCTGGTGCGGCGGCTTCCAGCTCAAGGCACTCTTGATGGCTACGGGTGTCATTCCACAAAATAGCGGGGCGGATCACCTCATCTCGCTCATCTAATAGTACTGCTCCATGCATTTGACCAGAAAGGCCGATCGCTTTGATTGCCCCCCAATGCTCAGAACACTTTTCTCGCAGCGTACCAATCAGATAGTTGGTCGCTTCCCACCACTCTTGTGGCGCCTGCTCTGACCAATGTGGATGAGGGCGCTGAATGGTCAGCGGTGCGCTATGCGTGGCAACCGTTTCACCTTGTTCATCAATTACCAGGGCTTTGACTTCCGAGGTGCCAAGATCAATACCTAAATACATGACAGTCCCTTATTGAATCATTGAGTAAGTAGCAGCAATTTTATCGCGCAGCAGAGTTTCAAACTCCGCATTCTCAGCAAGTTCGCCAAACAAAGCTTTATTTTGCGCATACACCGCGATTGGGTCAGCGGATTCAAACATCTCATGCCCCACACGCGTATCTAGAATGCCGTCTTGGTATTCATATGGCAGTAGGCCTTTATGCCATTGCAACATAAATACAAAGAACAACGCTGGCAGCATCGCAGTCGCCTGAGGAGCCACTCCACGCTGATAGCATTCAATCATGGTTGGGGTGATCATCGCGGGAATTTTGGAGAATCCGTCGGCCGCCACACGTTGGTTGGTGTCTTTAATATAAGGGTTAGTGAATCGCTCAAGGACTACATCACGGTATGTCGGCAGATCGATACCGTTTTCGACCAAACTAGGGATTACATCTTGACTCACGTAGTCGTGCGCAATTTGATAAATGTAATCGGTAAGGGTACTTTCGTGAATAAATGACTGACCAACCAAAGTACCAGCCCAAGCGATACAGCTGTGAGACGCATTCAGGATACGGATTTTCGCTTCTTCGTAAGGAATGACTGAATCCACCATTTCCACACCAACATTTTCCAAAGCTGGCCGTGCGTCTTTAAAGTCGTCTTCAATTACCCACTGGATAAAGGTTTCCCCCATCACTGGCGCTTTATCATCAATACCCGTTTTAGCTTTGATTCGTGTAGGAAGATCAGCCGCAGGACGAGGAACAATGCGATCCACCATCGTGTTTGGACATGTGGTGTTTGCTTTTACCCACTGAAGAACGTCTTCTTTTCCTGTAAGAGTGAGGAACTCCATCAAACCATCACGAAAACGTTCACCGTTATGGCGCACGTTGTCACAGTTGAGCAATGTCACCGGACCTGTGTTATCGGCAATACGGCGCTCCAGAATTTTCGTCACTGTCCCGTAAATGGTTTGATGAGCACCATTTAGATCGGCATTTAATACCGTACTATCTAAGTCTAATGTGTGGTCGGTTTTCAGATAATAACCACCTTCTGTGACGGTAAACGCGATGACTTTCGTCTGCACTTTCGCTCCTTCGTTAACCAAAGGCGCCAAGTCTTCCTGCCAAGGTAGCAAAGTCTGAATTGACTTAATTACTTCGTAGTCACGTTCGCCTGCTGGGCTGACCGTTTCCAGTACATACTCGCCATTTTGAGATCTCAACGCTTCAACGGTCGCTTCCACATCATTGCGAATGTTGCCCGCTGCGATGTGCCAGCTGTTATCGCCCGATTCGAGCAATTTATGTAGGTACCAAGCTTGATGAGCACGGTGAAATGAGCCTAGACCGATGTGAAGCCACGTGTATTGGTTTTTCATAATAGTTCCTTGTTTTTGTTTAATGATGCCACCCTAATTGATCAAAAGAACAAGTAAAGAGCTATAGATCACAAATGAATAAAAGACCATTTAAATATTTTTTATTCATTTGTGGGAAATTGATTGGTATTGCATTCATTAAACATTCGCGAGAAGATATGAGCTATTGACTCGCCAAAGAAAGAAATAATGACTTCACTGATGCTATAAGGCATTGAAAATAAGGAATTAACGTGGCTAAAGATGACACTTATAAAACTGATCAGATGGTTCGCGCAGCTTGGATGTACTACATCTCTGGCCGTAATCAACGCGATATTGCTGTTGAGCTAGGATTGTCACGCCCAGTGGTTCAACGTTTGATCGCCGCAGCGAAAGAAGAAGGAATTGTATCGGTTGGTCTACACCATCCAATTTCAACTTGTTTAGATTACGCAGAGCTGCTCAAAGAAAAGTACCAGTTGGTGGAATGCAGCATCGTACCCACCACCAGTAGTGATGAGACGCTGGATAATGTCTCGTTTGGTTGTTTTCAATTGATGTCCAAATACACCAAAGACCAGCAGAACCAAGTCATCGGTATCGGCTCTGGCTTGACGTTGAAAAAAGCGATCAACCGAATTGATTTCGAATCACCGAACAGTAAATGTGTCGCGTTGATAAGTGCCATGGGGGTCGATGGGCAATGTAATTACTATGACGATGTACCACTGATTTTAGCGCGTAAAATTAGGGCCAACTATTACCAATTGCCCGCTCCACGTTACACCACTTCTAGCGAGGAACTGAAGCTCTGGACAAGCATGCGCGTATTTCAAGAGGTTGCCCGTGTTGCTGACAGCGCGAGTGTGGTGTTTACAGGCATTGGTTCACTGAGTAAAGCAAGCCCGATCATCAAAGATGGTTTCATTTCGTCCGACAAGGCTGATGAACTCAATCTGCAAGGTGCGGTTGGTGAAATCCTGGGCCGTTTTATCAACGCCGAAGGCGAGGTGGTTGATTGCACCATCAACACCTTCATTACCAGCTACGATATACGCATCAACGATTGCCCTCGCATTGGTGCCGCGTTTGGCGAAGATAAACGTTCTGCAATTCTCGCTGCGTTAAAAGGGCATTGGATAAATGGATTAGTTACCGATGAGGCAACCGCACGATGGTTATTAACCCAATAACAATATTACCAATAAGCGACTAAAACCCTTTTAATCGGTGCTATTAACTCTCTTGGATCTATACAGCAATGGGAGAAAACCATGAAAGTCCCTCTGGGACTAAGTGTAAATGACAAGCAAGTAAGATTAACTAAGCAATACAAGCAAAATATAGATTCTCATATTTATGGAATGGTAAAGTTTGGAGTATATAAGCATGCTATTGTGCACTTCCCCTAAACTGAGCCAGATTTTGGATACATCAAGTATCAAGAGTGCCTTTGCCGCTCAGGACTGTTCTATACCTAAATCCGTTACAACCTGCTGCCTTCTAGTTCCTAGCCACCTAAATAAATTTAGCAAAACCACTGACAAGATTTTGTACAAAGGTGTGCTGATGGGGCGTGTAAAACAGAAATATCGAGTAGACGACACCTTTTACCAAGTGCCGTCCCTCTAAGAACCCAGCGTGCAACTTTCACCGCACTAGGCTCAAGCCTTCACGAAGGCACCGATTGGCACCCAGCAACTTATAAAGCAGTGACTGACATTCTACTACCACTTTAACTCATTTAAGTTTTATTGAGATTATACTCTTCTGTGTAATAACAAAGGAAGTTTCGTTCTAATGCTTATGAATAGATATTTGTATTTGGAACATTACTTACTAAGGTGAACCCATTACTGGCGTTATGTGATAGGTATGAAATTCGAACACAAGAAAGTAGAACCCAACAACATTGACTTTCAATCGCTCGTAGCAGAATTGAACTCTTCACTTAGTCAGATTACTCAGGATTCTGGTGAAAGTTCGTTTTCATTGGATGCTTTCGATTCATTGAAAGATGGCTGTATTGTGGTGTATCTAAATAAAAGCGCAGTAGCGTGTGGAGTCTTTAGGTACCACCAAGGTGACATTTGTGAACTGAAGCGAATGTACTCAAATACATCAGGTGCAGGCACTTATTTACTTGAACAACTTGAAAGTTATGCGATTGAAAAAGGCTATAAAAATGCCGTACTGTCGACACGAAGAGTCAATTTAAAAGCAGTGAACTTTTATCTGCGTAACGCTTATGCAGAGTCGGATGCATATGGTAAGTACGTTGGTGTCAGACGTTCAATTTGCCTCTCTAAGGCGCTTGTCACATCACAATAAATTTAAGAGGGATTCACAACGTTTGGCACTTCATTGTAGTGATGACATCCTTGCCGTTTAGGTCATATTGAATCCGAGCACCGTAACAGTCTGCATACAGTGCTCGATCAACGACACTCCAAAGTAGCGTGACAGTCATACGTTAGGCTTATAATATTTAAGCATAAAAGTTATGGCTAGCGCTGATAGTGTATCAACCTTTAGCCATGCCTAAGTGATATCAATCCCGGCTTCATCTTCAGCCACGATTTCCGTTTCTTGCGAGGCTTCCTGAAGCCAACGCTGTATCGTTTTATCGCTTATTAAACGCTGTTGATAGTGCGCGGCAGCAGGGGATAATTCAATGCCATAGGTCATAAAGCGTAACGCCACTGGCGCAAACATGGCGTCGGCAATCGACCACTCACCAAACAACCATTGCTGCGGATATTGCGTCATCTGCTGGCTCCAAAAGGCATCGATGCGGGCAATATCTCGTTGCGCAGCATCGCTCAGTACTAAGTGGCGTTTCGCTCGGCAATTCATTGGCATTTCACTGCGTAATGCGGTGAACTCAGATTGCATTTCACCGCTTATGGCTCTCGCTTTTGCCCGCTCGAGGCGATCTGCTGGCCAAGCTTGGTTGTCTAAATACGCGTCATTGAGATATTCCATAATGGCGAGCGATCCCCAAATAGGCTGGTCATCATCAACCAACAGCGGGACTTTATTATTGGCGGCAAACGGTTTTAACGTGGTGTAAAACTCGGTAGAGCCTAACGGTAATTTGTGGATATTAACGTTTAAATTAAAGCGCTGCGTGAGATACCAAGCGCGCAGCGACCAAGTTGAATAATTTTGGTTGGCAATAAAAAGCTTCATAGAACATCCTGTTAGTAGTCGTGGTGTAAGTCAGTGCTTAGTAAACTAAAAACGTCGGCTTGGGTATAACGGATAGTATTGATAGCTTCTATTAATAAAAGTGATGGATGTATGGATATCGATGCGCTCGCAGTTTTATGGCGTTTGTAGAAACAGTCAGTTATACACGGGCCGCTCAGCAGGTATTTCGGACACAATCGGCGTTTAGCGCACAAATGCACAAGCTGGAAAAACAGTTGAGATGTGCGTTGTTTCAAAGCAAGTGGATACCGTGGGTGTCCTGATCGTATTGCAATCTTTCGTTCCAGTTAGACGTAATCTTTAAACATTATTGCATGAACGATTAAGTGTAAGCGCACCACAAACCCCACATTCTAATCAGGCTTTGCCCACTCTATGATCACATCTCCAATCCAAAGGAGATGTGACATGAATAAACGACGCACCGATCAAGAATGGCTTTCTCTGATTGAGCAATGCCAAGCCAGTTCGCTTACACAACAAGATTTTTGCCAAAAGCACGACATTAGCGTATCGACGTTTTACGCTAAGCGGCAGCAGTTGAGTGTTAACCCATCCCCAACTCAGAGCGGCTTCGTTAAGGCCGAAATTATTGAAAAAACCACCTGTCGCAAGGTGACCCAGACGTCGGTAGCCAACATGACTTTGATAGTAAATAACATCGAATTGAGTATTCCTCAAGGCACGCCACCACACTATCTTGCTGAGTTGATTGGAGCCTTGTCATGAAGCGCATGATGACCGCGCCAGTGGTGTATTTATACCGCGAGTTTGTCGATTTCAGAAAATCTATCAATGGTCTGGCGCTGTTGATTGAATCCGACACCGACCTTGAGCTAGGCTCAGGGGCATTGTTCCTCTTCACCAATAAACAACGCGATAAAATCAAAGCGTTGTATTGGGACCAAACGGGTTATGCGCTCTGGTATAAACGCCTCGAAAAAGCCAAGTTTAAGTGGCCCACGCAAGAGAAAAATACGGTGTTGACCTTAACGCAATTTGACCTCGACAGACTGCTTTCTGACTTCACAATAATCGGCCATAAATCGGTAAAAATCGACAGTTTTACAATGGGTTAATGGCAATAAAAGTCAGATAAACCAAGCCTTTTTTATTGGTATTAAGTACAATAACGACCATGAAAAAGACGACCCCCGACATCAATCCAGACAGCCAAAACATCGCGGAACTTCAAGCGATGGTGAAGGCGTTAATGCCTGAGAAAATAGAGTGGCAGCAAGAGCGCCAATCCTTGATTGAGCAGTTCAAACTGGCACTTGACCGTCAGTTCGCCAAACGCTCTGAAGCGTTAAAACCGTATAACGAAGCTCAGGGCGACTTCTTTAATGAAGTGGAATGCGAAGCGGAGAACGTCGACGAAGACGTGGTGACCACGACGACCACAACAAAGCCAAAGCGCCGTGGTAAACGCCAGCCATTACCGAAAGACTTACCTCGCGAAACCGTGGTTCTTGACCTGGACGAGCACGATAAACAGTGTCCTTGCTGCCAACATTCTCTGCATCAAATCGGGGAAGACCGTAGCGAGAAACTGGAGTTCACGCCTGCGATACTCAACGTTATCGACTACGTTCGTCCTAAATACGCGTGCCGTCATTGTGAGCAACACAGTGAGACTAACCCCGTTCACCAACAGCCAGTACCCGACAGCATTATCCCGAAAAGCTTCGCCACAGAAAGCTTGCTGGCCCATATCATCTTAGGTAAATACCAGTACGCCTTGCCGCTGTATCGACAAGAAACCTTGTTCACGCAATCGGGCATCGACTTATCAAGAACCACTATGGCTCGCTGGGTTATCCAAGTGAGCGAGAAGTTCCAACCCTTGTACCAAGCCTTAAAAACGCACTTACTTGAGCAAGTGGTGGTGCATGCTGATGAAACCCCATTGAATGTGCTGCAAGAAGAGAAGCGCAGTTACATGTGGCTTTACTGCTCAGGCGCTGACTCTCCGCAAGCTGGTTTACCGGAGATGAAAAACATCGTCTTGTACGACTATCAAAACAGTCGCGCGAGAGCGTGCCCAATGGACTTCTTGGGCGATTACTCGGGTTACCTGCAAACCGATGGTTATGTGGCGTACGATGGTCTCACTCAAGTGACAAACGTTGGTTGCTTCGCTCATGCTCGCCGTAAGTTCATGGAAGCAAAAAAGCTTCAGGGAAAAGGCAAGACTGGGAAAGTGGATATCGCGCTAGCAAAAATCCAAAAACTCTATGCGCTTGAAGCTCGCTTAAAACCGTCGTCAGCCGAAGAGCGTTGGTCAGAGAGACAATCACACGCCAAACCGATATTGGACGACCTGTATCAATGGCTCACGACACAAAAGGTGTTCGAATCCAGCCCACTGGGTAAAGCGATTAAATACACCTTGGGTCAATGGCCAAAGTTGGTGCGTTATGTGGATGATGGGCACGTATCCATCGACAACAATCGAGCAGAGCGTGCGATAAAATCGATGGTCATTGGCCGAAAGAACTGGCTCTTCGCCAACACATCAAAAGGGGCTGATGCTAGCGCATTACTCTATAGCATCATCGAGACGGCTAAAGCCAATGGACACATTCTCTACGATTACATGGTCAAATGCATGAAAGAGCTGGCGAAAGCAGAGCCCGACATTGACTCACTTCTTCCGTGGAACTTCTCACACTAAAACGCCCCGTGTGTTCATGGGGCGCTTACGATTAAGTACTCTATTTAGCGTTTTTTAATGAACACTCTTTCTACTTTACAAAGTTGATTTACACGGATATGATTTTTACATGATTCATGTAATTTGGGATTTCATGTAAATGAGTATCGAATCAGAATTGATTAACTTCACTGAAAGCTTGCCAAAGTCTTGGCAGGCCGAGTTTAGTTATGAACAGAATAAAAATTTCGATGGAACTTTAACCATTTGGCTAGGTGAACGACGTCACCAATTATTAGTGGACTTTAAGCGGGTTCATCGAAAAGAGTCTTTGCGTAATGTAAAAGCTCACATGCAGATAGATGGCGGGTATGTTTTAGTTACTAACGCGCTAACTGATTTCCTCAAGGATGAATGTGAAAACCTTGGCCTCAACTATATTGACGAATCAGGTAATATTCGGATTGTTAATGAAGACCTTTATATCCTTATTACAAAACCTTATCAGAGCGGCCTAGTGAAAAAACATCCAGTAGCGATGACGGAAGGTATCGTGAAATGTGTATTCGCTTTGATCTGTGAACCGATATTGTTGAAATCAACCTATGAGGAAATTTCTCGGAAAGCTGGTATCTCAGTAAGCATGGCAAATAAAGCCATCAAGTTTTTGATTGAGAAAAATTACATACAAAAGGATAAATTGAAGCGTAGGTTCTTTGATGAAAATAGCCTTATGTACGACTGGTTGTTGAGCTACTATAAGCACATTGGTTCTAAGCAAGTTCCTATACCTTTTCCACCCCCTTTAGACTGGAAAGCCATCGAGTTACCGAACGGTGCGATTTGGGGTGGGGAAGCTGCAGCAGCGGAGCTAACAGACTACCTACATCCTCAAACCCTTTTTCTATATTCAAAGGATCGAGTTCATGGATATGAGTTCAATAAATCTAACCCAAAGGCTCCGAGATTGCAGGTTTGCCGACCATTCTGGGGAGATGAATTGAAGATAACAGAAAAGGGTAGAGCGATACTTACTATTGCAGAGTTACTTGCAACTCAAGACGGACGAAATAGGGAAGTTGCGGAGATGATTAATGACAAATACTTACACCTTAAAACACTCCCTTAACCAAGAATTCGTCAAGGCGTTAACGGAAGTAGTGAAAGCTACTAATACTTTAGAAATCCCGTATTTCATAGCCGGTGCAACTGCTAGGGATATTGTGATGCATGGGATTTTCGGACACGCGCCTGGTCGAGCGACAGCTGATATTGATACCGCCATTTTTGTGGACACTTGGGACCAGTTTGAAGATATTAAGGCGTCGTTAATCAGTTCAGGTTTGACAGAAACTGATTTAGTCCACCGCCTACGTGAGCCAAAGTCGAGGTATCCAGTTGATATTTTACCTTTTGGCGCCTTGGAAGACGAAGAACGGCGTATACAGTGGCCACCCAAGCACGAAGAAACGATGTCCGTAATTGGCTTTAAAGAGGCGTTTGAATCTTCGCTACAAGTTGAAATTGATAGTTTGACATTCAACGTCGCATCTTTACCGGGGATTGCGTTGATGAAACTGATTGCCTGGGCCGAGCGCGGTAATGAAAATTCGAAAGACGCGAGTGATTTTCTTCTCCTACTGAACAAGTACCAATTGATCCATCAAGACCGATTTTGGGAGGATTATGTACCGACAGATTTCGACTACGACGTCGAGCTGGTAACAGCATTCTTACTCGGGTTTGATGTGCAAGATATTTTGAAAGCTGAGTCAGAAGAGGTTCTGTTAAGTATCAAAAACGAGCATCAAGATCGGTTCCTTACAGCAATGGCCAAAGGAAATGGATCAGTCAATCTTGACGATTTAGAGAATCAACTGAATGCATTTTGGCGCGGTGTATTTGAACCAAGACATAATCAGGATACTTGAGGTTATTGAATCTGATGAAATAACGAATCCAATACAAGTAGGATTTTTCCGTTTTAATGTTGTAGCCCCGTACACGCACTTGCTTCTGAGATGATTGATAAATGGATTGGAAGACATCGAGTATTCCTTGTGGATACATTGCCTTTTTACGGATAAACATACAGTTTATTTTATGTTTGCCAGTTGCATGCCTGTTTTTATGACTTGAGTAGTGTTTTTTGCTCGGCTTGTCATAGCAATGTCAATAAAAGTCTATTAAAATCAATTATTAACCAATTCATCAGCCAGAATAACGCGCATGCTCGAATTTGTATTTTGAGTTGCTTTGGGATAAGTCTTAAAAGTGTTTTTTAAAACAGATTGTTAGATTCGATTATTTGAGCTATGAGGCTTTGTGTAAACGCGCATTTGCACTGTTAAAATGTTAGGCCTAAAGGAGTTTTATGAACGCATTAGTTGTAAATTTTTTCGCAAATAGTGAATCTATTCTAGATTATGTATTAAAACCACTTGAGCATATTCGTTCTAATTGGGATGTGATTTGGGATTGCGATAAATACTTGGAGGAAGAAAACTCATTTGGTGCTGAATTGAATGCTTTAATAAATGAAATTGCAGAAACTAAAGCACCAGATAATTATCATAAATATGAAGATAAGGTTGCGTTTTTTCAATCTAAAACTTGGGATTTTCGGCGTTTTTCAAGCTAGTTGTCACTACTTGCTTAATTATCAAGCAGCTTTTTTTCTGGGTTCAGATGAACCTCTCCGATCGGCTCACAGTTCCTAATTTTCCCTGACCAGCGTTCTGGTCTTTTCTGACGATGTTCTATCAACACCTTTGCCCGATGCTCCAAGATCTGTTTGTCTTTTCCACTATGGCGCTCTGACGGTGTGACAAAGTTTAAGCGGCTATGTTTGTGTTCTGTGTTATACCAGACAACGAAGTCTGCTACCCAAGCTCGACATATGTCTAGACCACTAAAGCCTTTCGATGGCCAATTCGGCACGTATTTCAATGTGCGGAATAAGGATTCCACATACGGATTGTCATCGCTGACTCGTGGGCGACTGTAGGATGAGATAATGCCCAGCTCTTCCATCTTGGCTTTGAACATCAATGATTTCATTGGAGCGCCATTATCTGAATGCAAAACCAGAGACTGATTGAAGCATTGCTCTCGCATCAAGGTTCGTTGCAGTAACTGAGCGGCCAACTCTCCGCACTCTCGGTCATAGACGTCATACCCAACGATTTTTCGGCTATAAATATCTTCGATCATGTACAGATAATAATGCTGACCACGAACCCCAGACGGCATGTACGTAATATCCCAAGTGAAAACCTGATTCGGCCCTGTAGCGGTGTAACTTGTTGGTCTCGATGACTTTTTTCGACTACGTTGGCGACCTCGACGGTTAAGTTGACCTTCTGCTTTCAAAACCCGATAAAAACTCGATTCCGATGCGATATATTCACCTTTATCCAGTAAGGTTGGGACGATTTGACTCGGTGGTAGACTCGCGTATTCAGGCGCGTTACTGACTTCAACGATCAACTGTCTTTCTTGCTTTGAGAGCTTGTTTACTGGCTCTGGTCGTGTCGCTATCGGCCGTTGATCTTCCTGTATTTCACCGCTCTGATACCAGCGACGGTAAGTCCGTAAATCGATCTCAGCTTCATGACAGGCACTCTCTAATCGACAGCCGTTTTGGCGAGCCTCATGGATGAGTGCAACCAAGCTTTGCCTTTCATCGGTTGAGGTTAATCGTCCTCGGGCTCTTCCCCGTAAAAGGCTCTGAGCTTTTTTCTCAGCACCAGAAGCGCGGTGGTTTCTGCCAGCGCTTTTTCTTTGTAACGGAGTTCTTTCTTCAACTCTTTTATTTCATGTTTGTCCGCTTTTGCCTGTTTCTTGGCTTCCGCTTCTCGTTCTTTTTGAGTCATGAAGCCGTGCATACATTCGCTGCGCCACTCTTTGAGCTGCTCAGGATAAAGCCCCTTTTCACGACAATACTGACTTAGCTCATGCTCTGTCATGGGAAAGGTTTCAGCAACCACAGCTAACTTAGTTTGCGCTGACCACTGATCGGAGGAAGTATTACTATCTGGCACAACGGCTCCTGACTGTCTTAATGCGTTACGCCAATTATACAGGGTTGCTTCACTGATGCCTTCTTCTTTTGCGACTTCCGCCACTGAGCGAGAGTATGGAGGTAATAGTTTTTTCAATATAGCGTCTTTTCTTTCCTGCGGATAACGAGACATGATTTACTCTGTTACCGCCCCTAACTGGTTAAATTTTAACAGTGACAACTATCCTGCCAGAGGGGGTTTTATAAGGAAAAATGGATGCTTTTGGGAAGGTGCTCAATATAATTCAATTCTAGAACAAGGAAGCTTTGACGATCATAAACAGAAAGCTTTAGTTTTATCTGCTGCTGGTCGAATAAAAGCAGCTTTAGATAGGAAGCAATATCATCTAGACGAAATGGAAGAAAAACACAAAATGATGTTGTGTACTATTTTATCTATTATTCTTTATCAAAGGTTTTAAATAGGACTAACAAGTTAATCAACAAGGACAAAATATGGCTGCCTATCTCGATGCGCTCGTATTTTAGCCAACCGCATTTAGTCTGTTATTAAGGCGCTGGCGGATCCCCTCATAATTCCCCCAACCCACAGGTATGCGTAAGGCGTTGATATTCGACCATTGCCCAATGATATTGGGACTCTTGTATTCGGTATCTTCGGTGGCAACGTACTTCCTTACCAAGTCTAGGAATGGAGAGCACACGGCGATGCTTGATGGTGTTGGCTTGGAAGTCATAATGCCATTTGGCTTGCATGGCGATTAAGCCATTCCACCACATGATGATTTCGGCCATCAATGCCATGAGCAACAAGATATCAATACGTTTGGTGCAACGTGTTCGGTTATGGCGAAGCGCCAACCCGTAGGCTGGACTTTTTAGATCTCGGAACGACTCTTCAATTTGCATTCTTTTGGCGTACAAACGGGTAATTTTAATGCCGTTAAGTACATGGTTGGGGATGTTAGTGACCAGAAGCCAAGGCTCTTTCGCTCCTTTATGGAACACTTTTCCAGCCGAGTGTTTCTGACAGGTTCGACTATGCCGATGGGCTTTTCTGCCTTTGGGATGACTCTTGTATAAGTAAGCAAAGCATTGAAGCGGTGAGCGCTTAGCCAGTTGGCTTTCTCCTAAAAACAGCGGCTTATCAGTCGCTTGAGGGTAAAAGGCTTTATTCCATTGCCAAGCGCTCTCGCCACACTTAATCGAGACTTCGCCCCGTACACGCCCAAGCCAGAACCAACCTTTGTTGGCGACTTGCCTGAACCACGTATTTCTAAAGCCAGCGTCGGAGATAATGATAGGGGTGCAACCTTGGGGGAGCAAGGATTGAAGCTTATCGAGAAAGTGCTGATGGCTCTTGGGTGAGTTGTAGTTTTTGTACTCAAATGCCTGTTCATAAAGCGTGACGGCGCGACCTTTAACGGATATCGAAGCTCGCAATGTCATATAGCGCAGTTGCTCACGAACATCCGACCAATCAACCAGTAGTACAGGAAAAGGATTGGCTCGGGTAATAAGGGACGCATGCCATTTATATATGGACTCTTTTTCACGATGTAGACTGCGATTACCAAGCAATCGGTCAATACGTTTGATGGCATGTTTCACCGTGGTATCAGTGTCGAGAGCTCGTCCAATTTTAGTGAGGGTGAGATCAGAGCCGCCCAGTACCGCTCTGGTTGCAAGCATAAGAGATCTAAGTCGTTTTTTGTGAATACCAGGGCATTGGTTTTCAAGAGTTTGCTGTAGAATTTGAACATCGCGCATCGTTAGGGCTCCCTATTAAATTCATTGAATCAAGTGTGTTTTTGGCGAAATTCATTAGATCAGAATGAGCGATGTGCGTCTACTCATTGTTTTATATAGAAATTATGAGGGGATTCGTAAGAATTGGGCGTTGGCGGATCCCCTCATAATTCCCCCAACCCACAGGTATGCGTAAGGCGTTGATATTCGACCATTGCCCAATGATATTGGGACTCTTGTATTCGGTATCTTCGGTGGCAACGTACTTCCTTACCAAGTCTAGGAATGGAGAGCACACGGCGATGCTTGATGGTGTTGGCTTGGAAGTCATAATGCCATTTGGCTTGCATGGCGATTAAGCCATTCCACCACATGATGATTTCGGCCATCAATGCCATGAGCAACAAGATATCAATACGTTTGGTGCAACGTGTTCGGTTATGGCGAAGCGCCAACCCGTAGGCTGGACTTTTTAGATCTCGGAACGACTCTTCAATTTGCATTCTTTTGGCGTACAAACGGGTAATTTTAATGCCGTTAAGTACATGGTTGGGGATGTTAGTGACCAGAAGCCAAGGCTCTTTCGCTCCTTTATGGAACACTTTTCCAGCCGAGTGTTTCTGACAGGTTCGACTATGCCGATGGGCTTTTCTGCCTTTGGGATGACTCTTGTATAAGTAAGCAAAGCACTGAAGCGGTGAGCGCTTAGCCAGTTGGCTTTCTCCTAAAAACAGCGGCTTATCAGTCGCTTGAGGGTAAAAGGCTTTATTCCATTGCCAAGCGCTCTCGCCACACTTAATCGAGACTTCGCCCCGTACACGCCCAAGCCAGAACCAACCTTTGTTGGCGACTTGCCTGAACCACGTATTTCTAAAGCCAGCGTCGGAGATAATGATAGGGGTGCAACCTTGGGGGAGCAAGGATTGAAGCTTATCGAGAAAGTGCTGATGGCTCTTGGGTGAGTTGTAGTTTTTGTACTCAAATGCCTGTTCATAAAGCGTGACGGCGCGACCTTTAACGGATATCGAAGCTCGCAATGTCATATAGCGCAGTTGCTCACGAACATCCGACCAATCAACCAGTAGTACAGGAAAAGGATTGGCTCGGGTAATAAGGGACGCATGCCATTTATATATGGACTCTTTTTCACGATGTAGACTGCGATTACCAAGCAATCGGTCAATACGTTTGATGGCATGTTTCACCGTGGTATCAGTGTCGAGAGCTCGTCCAATTTTAGTGAGGGTGAGATCAGAGCCGCCCAGTACCGCTCTGGTTGCAAGCATAAGAGATCTAAGTCGTTTTTTGTGAATACCAGGGCATTGGTTTTCAAGAGTTTGCTGTAGAATTTGAACATCGCGCATCGTTAGGGCTCCCTATTAAATTCATTGAATCAAGTGTGTTTTTGGCGAAATTCATTAGATCAGAATGAGCGATGTGCGTCTACTCATTGTTTTATATAGAAATTATGAGGGGATTCGTAAGATTAAGGCGTTAGCATCATTATTACGGTAACTCCCAAAGGAGTGGTCATGGTTAATTTAGATAAGGTTTACTTCAAAAGTAGAGCAGTAGGGAAATTATCATCAGAGAGTTTAAATGAGCTCAAATCCACTCTTCGTGATATCGAAAGTGGGCGAAGCAAGCTCGAAAAGGATATAGGTTTTGCGGAAAAGCAGCTAAAACAGATGAAGTCAGATCTTGCTTGGATTAACTGGTTTCCTTTAAAACTAGTTTTTAAAAACAAGATCCAGATAAAAAAAGATACCATTACAAACATTAGTAAAAGTTTGAAAAAGCTCGCTCACGATTATGAGAGGCATAAACTGGGACTTGAGATCTCACTCTCTGAACAGCTCGAAGCAGCTTTTGGAACTTTAGATGACAGGTTCTCAGATGTCCTTGATACACAAAAAATGTGGGATATTACAACATCACAATCAATTGATCGTGTCGCAGAAAGAACCACGGCGAACAATGTGATTGAACGTAAAGCGGTTAGTTTCAAAAGAGTACATAACAGTAAAATACAGTGTAATTACAAGGCGATTTACTTTGAAAATGCAAATGGCGGGGATTTGCAATTGTTCCCACAGTTTCTTTTTATTGAAAAAGATAATGACTTTGCTCTGATAGACTTACTTGATGTTGATATTGATTTTAACCTAACTAATTTTATAGAAACTGAAATAGTACCAAGTGATGCTGAAGTTATTGATCACACATGGGCAAAATCTAATAAAGATGGTAGTAGGGACAAACGCTTTGCTGACAACTACCAAATTCCGGTTGTTCAATATGGAGAGCTTCATCTAAGTTCAAAGTCAGGACTTAATGAAGTGTATATGCTTAGCAATCCAGAATCGGCCTTTGGCTTCAAAAAAATGTTTGATGAATACAAAGTGATGTTGGCTAGTTCATGATGCTAACAAACGTGAAGGAACCAAGGTACTTTTTCTTATATGAATTAATGTTACTAAGTCATTTAAGCTAAACAGCTTTTTTCCTGAAATTCCCGTTCAGACTCAAAAACCACAATAATGCGGTTTAAGTGTCTTCCTGCTCATAGAGCCTGCCATTTTAGTGATAGCAAATCGTACAACACAGTGGTGATATTGTATTCGGCCGTCACGGTATCGCCATATTCTAGGTTTGTTTTTATACATTTCTAATTTCATTCTGTTTTTGCTCGTTTTCCGAAGGGCGGTTGCGTAAACTCATAAAACCGACTTGGATATAACGGATAGTGTTGGTAGCTTCTATTAATAAAAAGTAATGGATGAATGTATGGATATCGATGTGCTACGCAGTTTTCTGGCGTTTGTAGAAACAGGCAGTTATACACGAGCGGCTAGGCAGGTGTTTCGCACACAATCGGCGTTTAGCGCACAAATGCACAAGCTGGAAAAAGAGTTGGGATGTGCGTTGTTTCAAAAGCAAGGACGTAACTTATTACTCACAGAAGCGGGTTTGGCTCTAGTGAAAGATGCCAAGCAGCTGGTCAGCCTACATGATCAAACCTTAAAAGGGTTCAATAGCTATAAAGATAAGCAATCACTGCGTTTAGGGTGCCCTGAAGATTACAACGATAAATTATTACCACAAATTATCCGCTTGTTATTAGAAGCAAAACCCAAGTTGTCTATCCAAGTGTTCAATGAGCCGAGTTTTTTACTAAGGCAAAAGTTGGATCGTGGTGAGTTGGATGCGGCGATAGTCACGCGCTCACCGGATAGCTTGGAAGGGTATTGGTTAACGAGTGATGAAGGTGTTTGGATAGGCAGTGTGGATAACCAATGCTTACAGCAAGCGATTTTACCTTTGGCGTTATTTCAAGCGGATTGTCGTTATCATGCCGCAGCGATTGATGGTTTACAGAAACGCGGGCAAGCTTTCCAACTTGTTATGTGTGCCAATAGTGCCTCTGCGCAACGCGCCATCGTGCGGCAAGGTTTAGCGATAGGGGCAATGGGCAAACTCAGCGTCACTGAGGATCTGGTCGTGATGGACAATATGCCACCATTACCCTCTGTGGATATTGTGATGTTAGTGGGCGCTGTGCCCCATCCACTCTTATCGCCAGAACGCTTGCAGATAATCAGTGAAAAACTTTCACTGTAGCGTGTCAGTTCAATCCGCTCGAAAAGATGAAGCTATGGGTCACCGAGACCGGTTATTGAAAGGAAAAAGGGGCTAACGGATTGGGAATTTGGAAATATCTTATATCCGTCACTATGCTATGATTATGAAACACTTACAGGTTAGAGCAGCATCAATATTATGAGCGATGAATAGGGAATGACCTGTCATGTCCCGAAGGCCACAAGGCAAGGGAAGACAGCCTATTCATGGAATAACGTAATGGTGGTGATGGATCGACTTAGATCGTAAAGAGGATAGAAATGGAAACGCTCATTGCACTATATAATACGCATCAGGATCTCATTATTCAGATCGCGCAAAATGCTTTATTAACGATATTGGTTCTAATCGTGGCGTCTTTTGTCTCGAAAATGATTTCAAAGGGGGTGAACCGAGGAGTGACTAAACTCAGCGGTGGTGATGAAATTGTGGCTCGCTTATTAGCGAAAACCGCCGGATACACGGTTTATTTAGTCGGAATCGTCGTCATCCTCGATTTATTTGGGGTGAATACGGCGAGTTTAATTGCGCTTGTTGGTGCTGCCGGCTTGGCGATTGGTCTTGCCTTAAAAGATACGCTGAGCAATATTGCGGCAGGCATCATGCTCTTATTTTTAAAACCGATAAAAAAAGGCGAGTTTGTCGAGTTTGGCAGCTATGCGGGAACGGTCGCGGATATCGGTTTATTTAATTCGATTTTTGAAACGGCGGATGGCATTTATATTTCTAGCCCCAATCAAACGATTTGGAACTCCACCATTAAAAACTATACGCGTAATGGCAAGCGTCGTATGGATATTACGGTGGGAATCTCTTACGACGATTCGGTGGATGAAGGGTTGCAAGTCTTGCGTGATTTAGCGTTTGCCCAAGAGCATTTGATCAAAGAGCCGGAACCACAAGTGATTGTGCATACCTTGGCAGACAGTTCTGTCAATTTGCAATTGCGTGCTTGGTGCCCACGAGAAAAATATTGGGAAACCTACTGGAATATTCAACGCCAAGTTAAGCGACGCATTGAAGACGCTGGTCTATCCATCCCGTATCCACAGCGTGATTTGCACTTGATTTATAAAGACAAAGAGGCTGTTGCAGAGGTTAAGCCTGCGGAGCATTAATGCAGCATCGTTGATTGTAGTAGAGCATCACAGGGTATAAAGGACGTAGTCATACGTCCTTTTTTATTGGGGGTAGAAGGAGAATCGTTCACAGCGTGGCGGCGCTTCAATCCTAGGAATTCACAGAAATTTGACGCGATGTTGTTATGGAAAGAAGGGCTTCGCTTTATTGTCTAAACGGTCAATACCACCATGAAAGGAGTGAAGTATGAAATTATCGATTTTGGCACTTGCCGTCGCATTCTTTGTCACCGGGTGTTCGAATACTTGGAATGGGATGAAAGACGATTCATCTAAAGCGTATCATGAGACGAAACAAGCGATTCATGAAGCGACGGCGGATGATGACGCCCCCGCGGATAACCATAACGCCCCCACGGATAATCAGAACGTGCCAGCAGATGATCAGACTGCGCCAGTCAATGATTAATACGACCTTAGCAGGTACGCATCGGCCCCTACCATCAATCATGGTAGGGGCCGATGCGTGTGGATAGAGACACAATAGACTCGTCGCTCTTGTCGCGAGTCGGAACTACGACATAAAGCGCGCTTTAAACGATTTACCTTTCATTTTTCCTTCATTCAATTTACGCAGTGCTAATTTCGCTTGAGAACGGTGTACCGCGACATGTGCCCAAATATCATGAACTTGAATTTTACCCACATCGCTGCCTGAAAGATCGTTTCCTGCCGTTAATGCGCCAAGAATATCCCCAGGTCGCAGTTTTTGTTTCTTTCCACCTTCAATGCGAATACAGGTCATCGCGGCCTTCGCCGGCACGACTCCTTCTTCGATCGTCGGCAATTTGGCCAGTGATTGTGGGCCAAATTTGTCTTCAATCAGCGATAATTTCATGTCGTCTTTAGGACCGACCAAGCTAACGGCAAGACCGTCTGCACCCGCACGGCCAGTACGGCCTACGCGGTGAACATGGGTTTCTGGATCGTGGGCCAACTGATAGTTAATCACTAAGTCTAGCGCGTCGATGTCGAGCCCGCGTGCGGCGACATCGGTTGCCACTAACACATTGATGCATTTTAATGCGAACAGTGCCAAGGCTTGATCGCGTTCACGCTGGTCAAGGTCGCCATGCAAGGCTTTGGCATCAAAACCGATATCGGACAAATAATCCGCTAAAGCTTGTGCTTCGCGTTTGGTATTACAAAAAATCACGGCACTTTCGGGTTGATGATGGAGCAATAAGGCTTCAGTTGCATGCTCGCGGTCAGCGGCATTGTTCACTGAATAGAACGATTGTGTGATGTTGAGTTTGTCGTCAGTGTCTTCAATTTGAATGGTGACTGGCTCATTCATCATTTGACGGGCAATCTTGGCGATGGGCTCGGGGAACGTGGCACTGAAGAGTAAGTTTTGACGCTGTGCTGGCATATAGCTGGCGATGGTATCTAAGGCTTCAGTAAAGCCCATTTCAAGCATACGGTCCGCTTCATCAAGGATAAAGGTCGTGAGGTTATCGAGGTTGAGGCGACCTTTTTCCAAATGATCCAGTACACGACCTGGGGTACCAACGATGATGTGCGCACCATGTTCCAGTGAGCCGATTTGTGGACCGATGGACACACCGCCACACAACGTGAGGATCTTGATGTTGTGAATACTGCGCGCAAACCGGCGCAGTTCTTTCGCCACCTGATCGGCCAATTCCCGTGTTGGGCACAACACTAAGGATTGCACGCGAAAGCGTTTTACTTCCAGTTTATTTAACAGACCCAAACCGAAAGCGGCCGTTTTACCCGAGCCCGTTTTGGCTTGAGCGAGCACATCCTTGCCTTCAATGATCGTCGGTAACGCTGCCGCTTGGATCGGCGTCATGGTGGTAAATCCCAGATCATCTAGGGTGCTTAGCAATGAAGGCTTAAGCGCGACGGAGCGAAAAGAAGTGGTCGATTGCACAATGTTTCCTGTGGCCATAAAGGCGGTTCAAAAAGAAATAAGTGGGATTGTATCAGGTAGGACAAACGGAGGATATCGCTATCTCTGGTTGAGTACGTCTTCCTATCGCGGCGTTATGAGATACTAATACTATAAAACTAATAGTTATAAGACATAGCAAATAGTTATGGATAATTTAAAGCAAGGTGGCGGACATTTAGAAGTGAAGCGTTATCATGCGCGCTAACTTTTTTATTCACCGTTTGAACACTAGGGAGTTGTATGTCAATTTCAGCTATCGTGTCATTAGCGATATTTGTTGGCATTTTGGCCGTCATATTTCATTTTCAGAGAAAGTCGAATACGCTTTCTCGTCTTGTTTTGATTGGCTTAGTGTTGGGGAGTTTGTTCGGCCTAGGATTACAGTATTTCCTCGGTGAAGGACAAGCGGCGACCGAACAAGTGTTATCTTGGGTGGCCATCGCTGGTAAAGGCTATGTCGGCCTACTGAAAATGGTGATCATGCCATTGGTGCTGGTTTCCATGATTTCTGCAGTCGTGCGTTTAGATAAAAATGGGTCACTCGGTAAAATTTCGACCTTAACGATCGGGGTGCTGCTATTTACCACCGCCATTGCCGCGGTGATTGGTATCTTCATGGCGCACTGGTTTGGTTTGACGGCGGCTGGACTCACCGAAGGGGCACGAGAAACGGCCCGTTTAGCGTCTTTGCAATCTCGCGCTTCCGTTGTTGCGGATCTGACGATCCCGCAAATGTTGGTGAGCTTTATTCCGACGAACCCATTTGCAGATCTGACTGGCGCGCGTTCAACCTCGATTATTGCCGTGGTGATCTTCGGTGTTCTGTGTGGCATTGCCGCACGTAAAGTGATGATTGAAAAAGAAGAGCTTGAAACACCGATCCGTACGTTTGTAGAGAGCTTACAAGCGGTTGTGATGCGTTTGGTGAAAATGGTTATGGCAATCACACCTTATGGTATTGCCGCGCTTATGACCAAAGTGATTGCGACATCCAGTGTGAACGATATTCTGAAATTACTTGGCTTTATCGTTGCGTCTTACTTAGCCATCTTCTTGATGTTCCTCGTTCACGGCTTGCTTGTGTCATTGGTTGGCGTGAGCCCGAAAACCTACTTTACTCGTATCTGGCCTGTGCTGACGTTCGCGTTCAGTTCTCGTAGCTCTGCGGCGACGATTCCATTAAACGTTGAAGCGCAAATTACCAAGCTTAACGTGCCACCTGCTATTGCTAATCTAGCGGCCTCGTTCGGTGCCACAATCGGTCAAAATGGTTGTGCAGGTATTTATCCGGCGATGCTGGCTATCATGGCGGCGCCAACCGTTGGTATTGACCCAATGAACATCCATTTCATTGGTTCGTTAATTGCGATCATTACCATCAGCTCGTTTGGTATTGCTGGCGTTGGCGGTGGGGCGACCTTTGCTGCCCTGATTGTGCTACCAGCGATGGGCTTACCTGTGACCATTGCAGCCTTGTTGATTTCTATTGAACCGTTGATTGATATGGCACGCACGGCGCTGAATGTGTCAGGCTCGATGACGGCCGGCACATTGACCAGCCGTTTGCTGAAACAAGAGCATAATCCGGAAGTGGAAGGACAACAACAAACGGTATAACCGTGATGATGAGTGTCGAAAAACGGTCAGCTTGCTGGCCGTTTTTTATGTCCGATGACCGAGCTCGGTGGGGGTATTGTGTGTTTGTTAACCGAACCTTGAATGTCTACTAATAAAAATAGCGTAAAGTGAATCGCTGGCTGTCCGCGAAAGTGTTCTCGCATTTCCTACTTAATTTGTGCCGTGTAAAAAATGATTGATCAAAGGGTCGGGAATCTATATATTTAGTTGCTATTACAACTATTGACGTGGCAACCAAAAAGGGGCGTGTATGTCATATGATGCACAAGACTACGATAATTATCTGAATTTAATGGATAATATTGGATTTCTTCTTGGCCATTCTTCCAATTATAAAGATCGACTGATCGATCACGCCTTGGCGTCAGCCGACCTCATTGAAGACATTACGGCAACGCAAGCCAAAGTGCTTTTCCAAATCGATAATTTACATAATTACCGCCCTTCGGATATTGGCAAAATGCTCAATGTGGATAAGAGTAGCATCACACGCATGGTCGATCGTTTATTACTCAAAGGTCTGATCACCCGCGCTTCAGACCCCGACGATCGACGTTCTTGCTTACTCGCATTAACCGATAAAGGGTCGCTACTCATCGAACAAGCCAAACCCGTGGCATGCCGAGCACTTGAACAATTAGAGCAGGTGCTGACGGTAGAAGAGAAACAACAATTGCGTCACTGTTTACAAAAAATAGTGCTCTCAGGATTGAGTGATGATGGTATGAATACAGTATTAAGAGGTAAGAAATGAAGACGATGATGAAGCCGTTGGCAGCCTTGGTGTCGGTCACCTTGCTGTACGGATGCGCTGCGCCTAGTGATATTAAACCGGCGAATAAGATCAACACATCTTCGGTTCTTGCACATAGCCAGCATTTAGCGGATGAATCCCTATCGCCGGCTCAATGGCCACAGCAGCAGTGGTGGACATCGCTGCATGATGCTCAATTGAATCGGTTGGTTGAGCAGGCGTTGCAATATAGTCCTACCATTCAAATGGCGAACGCGAATCTACGTAAAGCGTCGGCGTCAGTCATGGCGGCGGAAGCCGAGTTTGAACCTCGCTTGACTGCCCAAGGTGGCATGACTCGCTCGCGATTATCGCGCTCAGAAGATCCGCTCGGTCAAGGGAGCCGTTACACCACCCTGTACAGTCTTGGCTTGAGTGGTGAGTACACGTTTGACTTGTGGGGCGGTCAGCGTGATGCATGGGAAGCGAGTGTGAATGCGCAGCATGCGGCAGAGATCGATCATCAAGCCGCAAACATTACGGTGTCGAGCAGTATTGTCAGTACTTATGTAAAATTGGCAAGTGCGTATCACCTGTTGGATCTCGCGCAAAAAGACTACGACCGTACTCACCACATTGTCTCCATCACGCAGCGGTTGCTCGATAATGGCCTGACCTCGAAAGACCGGTTATATACCACACAAAGTAATGAAGCCTCGGCCAAACAAGATCTGAAAAAACGTCGCCTAGCCGTCAAGCAGTTGAAAAATGCGTTGGCGACGATGATCGGTCAAGGGCCGGATGTCGCGGATTCCATTCAACGTCCGACGGTGGTGATGACCACCCAACTCGCATTGCCCAACAATCTACCTGCCAATTTGCTGGCGCACCGTCCAGATTTAGTGGCGGCCAAATGGCGAGTCGAAGCGGCCACGAAAGACATCTCTGCGGCGAAAACCAAGTTTTATCCTAACCTCAATTTAAGCGCTATGGCGGGCTTTAAAGCGGTGTTAGGGGATGCCATGTTTGCTGAGCCAAGCCGTTCTTGGCATGTGTCTCCGGCCATTTCACTGCCCATCTTTACTAAAGATTTGAAAGCTAACTACATCAGAAAAACCGCGGATTACGATTCGGCCGTGGCTCAATACAATCGCACCTTAGTCAAAGCTTTGGGCGATGTTTCCGATACCATCATGGCATTAAAATCGGCGGATCAACAATTGGATGATGCCAAATTGAGCGTCAAGCTGGCGGAGAAAAGCTATCACATCAACGAGAGACGTTATCAATCGGGGATGGGCAGCCACTTAGATGTACTGGTGGCGGAGCAACGGTTATTGCAGGCCGAGTCGGCCTTGGTTCGCTTGCAAAATCAGCAGCAAGAGAAACAAGTGATGCTGGTTAAAGTTTTGGGCGGCGGTTTTTATGAGCCCAGCGCATCGCATTCAGAGAATACAGAACAACAACACGTGAAGGTTAAATAACATGCAACAAGACAAACAAGAACCTACTGCTTCTAGCAATGCGCAAAAGCGCAAAAAAGGCTTAGCAGTCTTTGCCATTATCTTACTTATTATCGCCGCGTGTTCTGTTGGTTATTACGTGACGTTTGTGGAAGGGGAACAAACGACCGAAGACGCGTATGTGGATGGTAACTTAGTACAGATCACACCAGAAATCACAGGAACGGTCACACGAATTAATGTGGAAGATGGCGACTATGTGAAAAAAGGACAGCCATTGGTGTCGTTAGACGATGCCGATGCCAATATTGCCTTTGAGCAAGCCAAAGCCAATTTGGGTCAAACCGTGCGTCAAGTTCGCGCTTTGTTTAATGACTTAGAGCAAGCCAAGGCCGTGGTGAAAAGTAAGACCATTGCATTCCATAAGGCGCAGCGTGATTATCAACGTCGTCAAAACATGGTTAAGGCTGGTGGCTTATCTCGCGAAGAATTGAGTCATGCTCGTGATGTGATGAATTCTGCGGATCAAGCTCTAGCAGCGGCCAAACAAACACTGGAATCGCGTGAAGCGGCCGTGCATAACACCACCGTCAGTGATCATCCTTTAGTGAAATCGGCGATTGCCAATGTGAAGAAAACCTTCCTCACCAAAAAGCGGACTGTGATGGTCGCGCCAGTGTCTGGATACGTTGCAAAACGCAATGTACAGGTTGGCCAACGGGTATCTCAATCCTCGAAGTTAATGACGGTTGTGCCATTGGATCAAGTGTGGGTGGATGCCAACTTTAAAGAAACCCAATTGCATGACATGCGCATTGGTCAGAAAGTCACCTTAACCTCGGATCTCTATGGTGAAGATGTTGCCTTCCACGGCACCGTACAAAGTTTGGGCATTGGTACCGGCAGTGCGTTTTCTATCTTGCCTGCTCAAAATGCCACAGGCAACTGGATCAAAGTTGTGCAGCGTTTGCCTGTTCGGATTCAATTGGATAAAGAAGAGCTTGCTAAGCACCCGTTACGCATTGGTCTGTCTATGATCGTGGATGTGCATACCGATAACCAAGACGGGCCGCTATTGTCGAAACGTAATTCTGATGACGCACGCTTTGAAACCAATGTTTATCGTCAATCCTTAGCGGGAGTGAATCGCATGATTAAGATGATCATTGAAGACAATGATGCCGGTGCTCAGCATTATTTAGCGAAAGAGTAATAAGGGTGTGTTATGAGCGATGAACAACTGTTTCGACCCAATAATATGGCGCTGTGTGTCTTCGCCATTGCATTGGGTGTGTTCATGCAGGTGCTTGATACCACGATTGCAAACGTGTCACTTCCAACCATCGCCGGTAATATGGGGGTCAGCTCGAACCAAGGCACATGGGTGATTACGTCTTTCACCGTGAGTAATGCGATTGGTCTGCCTATTACCGCTTGGCTGAGTCGTCGTGTTGGCGAGGTGCGTTTGTATCTGGGGGCTTTGATTGCGTTTAGCGTTTTATCCTTTTTATGTGGTATCTCGCAAAGTATGGGCGAGCTGGTTATCTTTCGGACGTTTCAAGGGGTAGCGGCCGCGCCCTTGTTTCCGATGAGCCAAGTGTTGCTGATGTCGATTTTTCCGAAAGATAAACGACACATGGCGCTGGCTTTAATTGGTATGGTTGCCGTGGTTGGGCCGATTGTTGGGCCGATTCTGGGCGGTTGGCTGACCTACGACTATAGCTGGCCTTGGATTTTCTTTATTAACATTCCCATCGGGATTTTTTCTGTGATGGTGCTGATGACGCAGTTACGTGATCGCCCGCAGCAGACGGAAAGAACCAAGTTAGATTATGTCGGCTTAGCCACCATGGCTCTGGGCGTTGGTGTACTGCAAATCGTACTTGATAAAGGTAATGAGCTTGATTGGTTTGATAATGATTGGATTGTCGCTGGGTCCATTTTTGCTGCGGTCATGATTGTTTTCATGGTTATCTGGGAATTGACCGATGACAATCCGATTATCAACTTGAAGCTGTTTACCAATCGTAGCTTTTGTATCGGGACGATTGTCCTCACCATTGGTTACTCGGGGTTCTTCAGTATTAACCTATTGCTTCCACAATGGCTGCAAAACCAGTTGGGTTATACGGCGTTATGGGCCGGATTGGCTTGTGCGCCAATGGGGGTGATCCCCTTATTCTTAACCCCAATACTCGGACGTTTTGGTCATAAAATGGATATGCGAATGCTCGCGGCGGGCGCATTTGTGGTCATTGGGGCCAGTTGTTTGATGCGTGCTGGCTTTAATACAGAAGTGGACTTTACCACCATCGCGATTGTGCAGCTGTTTATGGGGATAGGGATCGCACTGTTCTTTATGCCAATGACGACCATTTTATTGTCTGATCTCAGCGGAGCGGATGTCTCGGATGCCGCGTCTTTGTCGACCTTTATTCGTACGATCGGGGCCAGTTTTGCTTCGTCGTTGACGACGTGGTACTGGTCACATGGTGCCAGTTTGCATCACTCGGTATTGAGTGAGCATATCAACCCGTACAATCCATTGGTGCAAGACGACATTCAGCAAGGTGGGCAGTCGATGTTGGCATCGCTTAATGGCACGATCACCAATCAATCGTTCATGCTGTCGACCATTGATATCTTCGTGATTTTGACGGCGATATTTTTTATCACCATGCCATTTATCTTCTTGACGAAAAAAGCCGCGGGCGGACACTAAACGCTTCATCGGTGTATCAACGGTTTTTAATGAGAATTGAGGCTCTGTATTCACAGAGCCTTTTTTTGTCTTGAGAATAATGATCATACTTTTAGAACAAATACATCTAATCTTTCACGTAGAGGCTAGGTATCGACCGAGATATTATCAAGACTGATCACGCAATGAATAAAAGGAAAAGAAGAATGACTCAGAATAATAAGCATATTGCGTACATTTCTCACGGTGGTGGCCCAATGCCTCTGATGGGTGATCCAGCTCATCAAGAAATGGTGACGGAACTGAAAGCCTTGGCGGCTCGCTTCCCCAAGCCGGATGCGATTCTTGTGGTGAGTGCTCATTGGGAAGAAGATGTGCCGACCATTACTGCGGCCACTCAGCCTTCACTTGTGTATGACTACTATGGGTTTCCCGAAGAGACCTATCAGTTAACCTATCCCGCTCCCGCCGCGCTGCCATTAGCCCACAAGATTTACGAGGTGTTACACACGACAGGCATTGCCGCGAAATTGGATACGCAACGCGGCTGGGATCATGGCGTATTTGTACCGTTAATGTTGATGTACCCAGACGCGGCTATCCCCGTGGTTGAGCTGTCGTTAGTCAAAGGGTTGGATGCGGCTCAGCATCTCGATATTGGTGCCGCGTTAGCTGAACTGGACTATGACAATTTATTGGTGATTGGTTCTGGATTCTCGTTTCACAATATGAACGCGTTTTTTGCGCCGACCACGGAGGCGATCACCGCCCAAAACGAGGCGTTCGAAGCTTGGTTACAAGACACATGTTCCAGTGAGGCGCTCGACGAAGCACAACGTACGCAGCGTTTCATTGAATGGTATAACGCGCCGGGCGCGCGTTTTTGTCAACCTCGCGAAGAGCACCTTTTGCCATTGCATGTGTGTTATGGCATGGCCCAACGTCCGAGCGATTTTGTTCAATCGATAAAAGTATTGAACAAGCAAGCCAGCATGGTTGGGTGGGAAAACGTATGAAATTAGGGCGGTGATAAGCCTTCAATGGCATGATAAGCACGTAATGCGTCATCCGTTTCCTGGGCATTATGGTGCAAGAGACGTTGATAGTGGGCGATGGTATTCCGGTGATATCGTTGGATCACCTGCTGTTGTGCTTCGTTCTCTGCTTGCCAGATTTGTTGGCCGACAGGGTGGAGCGAGGTTGAGGTATCATCTCGGCACTGGGTAATGCTTAGAATTTCGTAGTGCCGACGGTTTTCTTCCACCAACGCTTCACGTCTTAAACGGTAATGATGGGTGATCAAACGCTGGCGCAGTGCGTATTGATGTCGCACTGGGCACACAATGAAATCCACCTCAAGGTTGGGGTGGTTGCGGGTTATTTGCTCGATAAAGTGGCTGATGAGATCACCGCCGACCCCGGCAATGATCACCAAGTGTCGGCCCGAGAAATGCGTCAAAGGCAACTGCGTCATATCGATACAATGGGTGCGCCAGTGGCGTGTGGCCTCAGTCTGGTGCGTTTGCAAGCGCTGGGTGAGTTGTTCGATCAGATGAGGCACCACATCGACAAAATGTATGGTGGCAGAGCTGATTCGCTGTAACAGGTCGGCGCCAAGATAGCCATGGTCACAGCACCCATCCCAAATGTGATCATAAGCGTGTTGCTGCGTTTGTGTCTCTGCCCATTGGGCGATCAGTCGTAATCGTTGACTTAATTTCATGGTTCCCCCTGCCATTTTTCACCCAACCTTCAGTGCCGCGCATTGTAATGATTTTTGGCAAAGAAGCGAAGGTATGATTGTTTCGGCGGCCTCGTTTCTTAAGATCTTATTTTTATATCAATGGTTTGGTTAAATTTACGTCAACATTGCGCCTCCTGATATGGGGCTAACCTAACCACGACGGATATAGGCTATGTTGGTGAACGTCAGACAAGCTGGGAGGCGTTCTATGCATCAAACATTGAGAAATAAAGGGTTTATGGCTTATCTGTTGGTGGTGTTCGCCAATATATTTGTCGACTTTGGCCACAAGGTCATAGTGCAAAATACCATTTTTGAGAGTTTTCCTAAAAGTGAACACATCGGTTGGATGGCGCTCGTCAATGGATTGATGTTGTTGTCTTTTGTTCTTGTCATTTTGCCGACAGGATTTATGGCGGACCGTTATCCGAAACGACGCGTCATTCGGATGTGCGCCGTCGGCGGGTTGGTGACGTCATTGCTAATTACCTACAGCTATTATTCGGGGCATTTCTATTTGGCTTTGGCCTTAAGTGTGGTCCTTACCATCCAAAGCGCGTTCTATTCTCCGGCTAAAAATGGCTATATGCGTGAACGTTTTGGCTCACAAGAGCTCGGACAAGCCAACGGCTGGGTACAAGCCGTGTCCGTGTTATCGCTGGTACTTGGCAGTGTTGTGTGCTCCATGGCCTTTACCCAACTGGTACCGCTTAAGTCGAGCGATTCGTCCGCAATGGTTTTACACCATGTGGCCGCATTAGGATGGGTATTGGTCGTGATATCCGCCGTTGAATGTTACTTTGCCTTTCGTTTATCCAATAACCCGGCAGAGTCCGCTTCCTCCTCTTCTCTGACTTGGGCGACGCACACCCAATCCCATGGTTTGACGCGCCAATGGGGACGCCTTTTACGTCATCCTGTTTTATGGCAATCGATACTCGGCATCGCCAGTGTTTTAGTGATAGGGACGGTGCTGCTCACGATTTTTCCTTTGTATGCCAAAACACACATCATGCTGCGTCACAATGCCGAGATTCAAAGCATCATGGTGATGCTCGGTGTCGGCTTTATTCTCGGCGCCATTTTTTCGGCAAAGCGCTCTCTTCGGCATATTAACTTATCGTTAGTCCCGACAGGGGCGCTATGTGTGTGTCTTTGTCTTGGTATGGTCACGCAAGTGGCCTCTGCAGGCTGGCTGGCCTTACTCTTTACGGGCGTTGGATTTGGCTGTGCTCTGATCACTGTGCCATTACAGGCTCGCGTGCAGTTTTATGCAAAGCGTAAGGAATTGGCGCGCGTGCTGGCCTGTCAAAACATGGTGCAAGCCGGGGCGATGCTGCTTGTGTTGGGCCTAACGGTTGGTGTAATGCTGTCTGGACTTAATAGTGCGTATCTTGTGTGGTTGGTTTTCATACTCAGTGTGTTTATGGCGTTGACGGCAGTGATTCGTTTTCCACATGCTTTGATTCGAGGTCTGCTGACTCGGATGATTGGGCATAAATATCGATTGAAAGTGATAGGTTTAGAGCACTTTCCCCAGTCTGAGCAAGGCATTTTATTGCTGGGCAACCACATCAGTTGGTTAGATTGGGCGTTGATCCATATGGCGAGCCCTTATCATGTTCATTTTGTGATGGCGCAAGATCTCTATGAGCGCTGGTATTTCAAATGGATCTGCCAGCGATTTGGGGTCATTCCTATTGCGCCGGGGCACAGTCAAACGGCCTTGCAGCGTGTGACCGAATTACTCAATGCGGGCAAAACCGTGTGTATTTTTCCAGAAGGCCGCATCAGTCACTTGGGTCAACTGGGTGAGTTCAAACATGGCTTTGAGGTCGCGTGCGAACAAGCAGAAGGGGTGATTATCCCGTTTTATCTCAGAGGGATGTGGGGAAGTGCGTTTTCTCGTTCGACCAAAACACTCGATAAAGCTCGAAATAAAGGGATAAAGCGCGATATCACGGTGGCATTTGGTGAGCCCATGTCGATTCATTCGACGGCGGCCGAGGTGAAACAAAAAGTGTTTGATATGTCGGTGGCCAGTTGGAATGATTACGCGGACACACTGGAGCCGTTACCGAAGACGTGGATTACCACGGCAAAATCGCGTCCAGCGAAATGGGCGATTGTCGATAGTCATGGTAAACCGATGTCGCATATGCGCTGCTTAATCGGCAGCTTACTCATGAAGCACCCCATTGCTCAATTATCTGGGCAGCATATTGGATTGTTGGTGCCGACCTCCAGTGCGGGTTTACTCGCTAACGTGGCGACATTGATGGCGGGTAAGACGGTGGTCAATATCAACTATACGTCCTCGCTGGAGGCGATTGCGTCTGCAAAGCAGCGCGCTGATATTCATAGTGTGGTGACCTCACGTCAATTTATTGAGAAGCTGAGTAAGAAAGGCGTGGATTGTGAAACCATCTTAGAGGGGGGCTCTGTCTGTTATCTTGAAGATATCATGAAGGAGGTCAGTCCGACTCGTCGCTGGCTGACTACCGTGGCGGCTTATGGTTTACCGGCGACGTGGCTGACGATGCTGTTTTGTCACAACCAGCATTTGACAGACACCGCCGCGATTTTATTTTCCTCGGGCAGTGAAGGGGAGCCCAAAGGCGTGATGTTGAGCCATCGCAATATTATGGCCAATCTACGTCAAGTGGCGGATGTGCTGAACGTTCGAGAAGATGATCGCATCATGGCAACGTTGCCATTGTTTCATGCTTTTGGCTTAACCGTGACAGGTATGCTGCCGTTGATGGAAGGCATTCCGGTCATTTGTCATCCCGATCCTACTGATGGCGCCAATATTGCTAAAGCCGTTGCCAAACATCAAGCAACGTTAATGTGTGCCACGTCAACGTTCTTACGCATGTATCAGCGTAATCGCCGTATCAAACCCATGATGTTTAACTCATTGCGCGCGGTGGTATCCGGGGCTGAAAAGTTGGACGCTGACGTCAAACGTGCGTTTCAAGAAACCTTTATGGTCCCCGTTCTGGAAGGTTACGGAACCACCGAAACCACTCCTGTGGCGAGTGTTAATTTACCGGGGCATTTAATTCGTGAGCAGGCTTACATTCAAGAGGCATCTCGCGAGGGCACGGTCGGTTTAGCCTTACCGGGAACGACGTTTCGAATTGTCGACCCAGACAGCTTAGACACGCTGCCTGCTGGAGAAGATGGATTGATCATGATTGGTGGCGCGCAAATCATGCAAGGGTACCTCAAAGATCAAGAGAAAACCGACGAAGCCATTGTCGAACTGGAAGGTCAACGTTGGTATAAAACCGGAGACAAAGGGCACTTAGACGAGGACGGTTATTTAACCATTGTCGATCGTTATTCTCGATTTGCTAAGTTAGCCGGGGAAATGGTCAGTTTGAGCGCGGTGGAAAACACCATCAAATCGTTGCTGGATGAGAGCGAGATGAATTTGGTCGCGGTGAACCTTCCCGATGCAAAGAAAGGGGAGAAGATCATTGTCTTAACGGAGAGTACGCGGTCAGAAGATGAGATAAAACAGACCCTTGCACAAGAAGGTATGGACAGTTTAATGCAGCCCAGTCGCATTTTCCATGTCGATGCCGTGCCGATATTAGGCACCGGTAAAATGGACTTTGCTGGCGCGAAAGCGTTGGCTCAAGAAAAGCTGGAAACATCAAACGACTCTGAGTGATGGGCGATCTGATGACCTAGCAAAAGAGAGGCGCTGAGCGCCTCTCTTTTCAGTTATGTGTTGTGATGCGTCGCCATATATCTGGCTACAGGATGCAATGTTTTGCGTAAGAGGTGGCTTCGTTCGCCGTCCACTCACCTTTCGGCTTGTCTTCCATGCCCTGACACCAAGTTTGACTGCCCACTTCGTTGCCCATTAAACAATGTTTGGCGTAGTCCATGGCATTGTCACTGCTCCATTGAGTCTTGGGCGTTTGTTCCATGTGAGAACACCAGGCTTTAGAGCCGACATCATCACCACATCCGGCGAGAGCCAGCGTGGTAAGTGTTAAGAAAACAATACGTTTTATCATGCGAAAATCCATCAATTTGGTGGTGTATGATACCAGTTTAGCGCGATAACAGGTGAGATTGTTAGTGGTACGAAAAATCGTTATGCCACTCCTTTCTTACTAGAGTGATCTTTCTCACCAATTGCTCTGTTGAATTGTCCAATAGACAGATCCAATTCACATTCTATTCCGATCAGCAATGCAAACTTTTTTCGTTGTCATTATTATCATCGAAACGTTTCGATGACGGCTTTTTATCGATGACTTCCGATAAGCCAAACAGGATATTGCCCTTATTATGAAAAAATCAGCCTTGTTAAACGCCCCTTTATCGCAACTTGTTGCCTCACTGGGGCATACCGATGAATACACGGTGTGCGATGCGGGACTACCAATTCCTAGTCAGGTGCAGCGTATCGATTTAGCGCTGACGGCGGGAATTCCTTCGTTTCTCGATACGGTCGCGACCTTGCTCAGTGAGTCCCAAGTGGAAAGCGTGATTTTGGCCGAGGAGATTCGCGAGATGAATGCGGACTTGCATCAGTCACTCCTGACGCTTCTCGAGCAAGAGAGTCAGACGCATACCCAGCCGATTACGGTGGAATATATGCCGCATGAAGCGTTTAAAGCTCGAACTCAACGCAGTAAAGCCATTGTACGTACTGGTGAATGTTCTCCTTTTGCGAACATTATTTTTCGTGCGGGCGTGACGTTTTAATTCTGAGCCTGATGTCGCGCAAGCGACGCATTGATAACAACAAAGAGGACAGATGATGAGTCAGCCAATTTTATCCTTAAGTGACATCGAGAAAGCGTTTCCTGGCGTAAAAGCGTTAGATAAAGCCAGCTTGAATGTGTATTCCGGTCGGGTCATGGCCTTGATGGGAGAAAATGGTGCGGGTAAGTCGACGCTCATGAAAGTGCTTACTGGCATCTACAAAAAAGACGCGGGAAAAATTGAATACCAAGGTATGCCGGTCCAATTTAAAGGGCCTCGTGAATCCCAGCATGCCGGGATCAGTATTATTCACCAAGAGCTTAATCTCATTCCCGAGCTCACCATTGCCGAGAATATTTTTTTAGGAAGAGAAATTGTCTCGCCCATGGGACGCATTTTGTGGCAAGAGATGTATCAGCAAGCTAACCAGCTGCTGGCTCGTCTTAACGTCAAACACTCGGCAAAAACCCCATTGGGCGATCTCAGCTTAGGTGAGCAGCAAATGGTAGAAATTGCCAAAGCGCTGTCGTTTGAATCGAAAGTCATCATTATGGATGAGCCGACTGATGCGTTAACCGATACGGAAACGGCGTCTCTTTTTACCGTCATTCGTGAATTACGTGAACAAGGTTGTGGGATTGTCTATATCTCTCACCGTTTGAAAGAAATTTTTGAGATTTGCGATGACATCACGATTTTGCGTGACGGTAAGTTCATCAAACAATACGAAGTGGCTAACACGCACGAAGATCATCTGATTGAGTTGATGGTGGGGCGTCGACTGGATGAACAATACCCACGTCTTGCCTCGGCCAGTGATGAGGTCTGTATGGAAGTGACCGGCTTAAGTGGTGACGGGGTTCACGATGTCAGCTTTAGCTTGAAGAAAGGCGAAATCCTTGGAATCTCTGGGTTAATGGGCGCGGGCCGGACGGAGCTCATGAAAATGATTTATGGCGCGTTACCAAAAACCCATGGTGACATTACCTTAGACGGTCAGCCTCTCAATATTCATTCCCCCAAAGATGGATTGCATGCCGGCATTGCCTACATTTCTGAAGATCGCAAAGGGGATGGTTTGGTGTTGGGACTGTCGGTGAAAGACAACATGAGCTTGTGTGCGTTGCCTTATTTTAGCCGTGGCCTACATATCCAGCAGGCGCAAGAGCGCTTGGCGGTGGATGATTTTATTCATTTATTCAATATCAAAACCCCTAAACGTGAACAAATCATTGGCAACCTGTCCGGGGGCAATCAACAAAAAGTCGCGATTGCGAAGGGATTGATGACGCGTCCTAAAGTGCTCATTCTCGATGAACCGACACGAGGTGTGGACGTAGGGGCTAAGAAAGAGATCTATCAACTGATTAACGAGTTCAAATCCGAAGGCATGAGCATCATTTTAGTGTCGTCAGAAATGCCAGAAGTGTTGGGGATGAGCGACCGTATTTTAGTCATGCATGAAGGCCATATTACGGGCGAATTTAATGCCGATGACGCTAACCAAGAAAGCCTAATGGCCAGTGCCGTTGGTAAGAATAAAAAAGAATCCCTTAAGTGGATGCAAGAGTCTGTAAACGAGGAGCCAGCATGAGTACTGAAACAACCCGACAACCGCAACAGCAGCCAGAGAAAAAATGGCTGAGTAAAGAGCGCCTCATTGAGCAGAAGTCATTAATTGCTCTCATTTTTTTGATTGCCGTGGTGTCGTATTTAAACCCACATTTCTTTACGTTTGGTAACTTAATGAACATTTTGCGCCAAACGTCGGTGAACGCGATCATTGCGGTGGGGATGACCTTGGTTATTTTAACCGCTGGTATCGATTTAAGTGTGGGATCCGTCTTAGCTTTATCAGGTGCGTTTGCCGCCACGATGATCGGTATGGAAATTCCAGTGATGGTCGCGGTCCCCGTGTCATTATTGGCGGGTGCCGTGCTGGGGGCGATGAGTGGTGTGATCATTGCCAAGGGGAAAGTACAAGCGTTTATCGCCACCTTGGTGACCATGACCTTATTACGCGGTGTGACCATGGTGTACACCGATGGTCGCCCAATTTCGACTGGCTTTACTGATACAGGGGATGCGTTTGCTTGGTTTGGTACTGGATACATCGTGGGTATTCCCGTTCCGGTCTGGATCATGGCCGTGGTATTTATCTTGGCGTGGTATGTGCTGAACCACACGCGCTTTGGCCGCTACGTTTACGCCCTCGGTGGCAATGAATCCGCGACGCGTCTCTCAGGGATTAACGTCGACCGTGTGAAAATTGGGGTCTATTCCATCTGTGGTCTGCTTGCGGCGTTAGCTGGCATCATTGTGACGTCACGCTTATCGTCAGCGCAACCTACCGCTGGGGTGGGCTATGAGCTGGATGCCATTGCTGCTGTCGTACTTGGTGGTACAAGTTTGATGGGTGGGCGAGGCAAAATTATGGGAACTTTGATTGGTGCTTTGATCATTGGTTTCCTAAATAATGCGTTGAATTTATTAGATGTTTCTTCGTATTTCCAAATGATCGCAAAAGCGATTGTCATTCTACTGGCCGTATTAGTAGACAATAAAAATAAGTAACGACAACTAAGCCTTACCCTACAATAAGGAATCCGATTATGAAAAAATTAGCCACTGTTATCTCGACCGTATTGCTTGGCTCCACTCTTTCCGTGTCAGCGCATGCGAAAGACACCATGGCAATTGTCATCTCGACACTGAACAACCCATTTTTTGTGTCCATGAAAGAAGGGGCAGAAGCGAAAGCGAAGGAACTCGGTTACAACTTAATTGTGCTCGATTCGCAAAATGACCCAAGTAAAGAACTGTCTAACGTTGAAGATCTGACGGTTCGCGGTGTTAAAGCCATTTTGATTAACCCGACGGATTCTGATGCGGTCTCCAATGCCATTCGTTTAGCCAATCGCTCTCACATTCCAGTGCTGACCCTCGATCGCGGTGCCAACCATGGTCAAGTAGTTTCTCACATTGCCTCTGATAACGTGGCTGGCGGGGAAATGGCTGGAAAATACATCATGGAAAAAGTGGGTGAGAAAGCCAAAGTCATTCAGTTGGAAGGCATTGCTGGCACATCGGCGGCGCGAGAGCGTGGTAAAGGCTTTATGAACGCGGTGAAAAAAGATCACATGGACTTACTTGCCAGTCAGCCTGCCGATTTTGACCGCACGAAAGGTCTGAATGTGATGGAAAACTTGATTGCTGCCCATCCAGATGTACAAGCGGTGTTTGCTCAAAACGATGAGATGGCGCTGGGTGCCTTGCGTGCGGTGCAAGCATCAGGTAAAAAAGTGTTAATTGTCGGTTTTGATGGAACGAAAGACGGTATTGCTGCAGTCAAACGTGGCAAACTTGGTGCGACGATTGCGCAGCAACCGGATTTGATCGGTGCATTGGGCGTAGAAACGGCGGACAAAGTGTTGAAAGGTCAATCTGTGCCTAAATCCATCCCAGTTCCACTAAAAATTGTCACTAAATAATCTTTATACGCAGCTTTTGCACACGCAAAAGCTGCGTCTCGTTACACTCTTCTCAAGAAAGGACGTATGTTCATGAGTCAATTGGTTGTACTTGGCAGTGTGAATGCCGATCATGTGTTGCAAGTTCCGCGCTTTCCTCGTCCTGGTGAAACATTACAAGGTCATCAATATCAAGTCATTGCGGGTGGCAAAGGCGCGAACCAAGCAGTGGCGGCTGCGCGTCTTGATAGTGATATTACCTTCATAGCAAGTTTGGGTGATGACACCTTTGGCCAATCGATGTGCCAACGGTTTGCCGATGATGGTATGGATGTCTCTCACATTGAAGTTCAAGAAAACTGTCCGACGGGCATCGCGATGATTCAAGTGTCGCAAGAAGGTGAAAATACCATTTGTTTATCAGAAGAAGCCAATGCGTATTTAACGGAGTCAGTAGTTGCAACGCATCGCCAGGTTATTGAACAGGCAGAGTACTTGCTGATGCAATTAGAAACCCCTCTTGATGGGATTACTTATGCGGCACACGTGGCCAAACAGCATGGCACGCACGTGGTGCTCAATCCTGCGCCAGCTCAACCGTTAAGTGATGAGTTGTTGGCTTGTATCGATATGATCACTCCCAATGAAACCGAAGCGGAAGTATTAACGGGTATCGAAGTGACCGATGAAGCGTCAGCTGATCGCGCGGCACAAGCATTACATGAGAAAGGCATTGGCACGGTGATGATTACGTTGGGTGCTAAAGGGGTCTGGGTCAGTGTTGACGGTAAGGGAAAAACCATTGCTGGCTTTGCGGTCGATGCCTGTGATAGCACGGCGGCTGGCGATACGTTTAATGGCGCTTTAGTGACTGGTTTAATTGAAAAAATGTCGTTAGAATCGGCAGTACGTTTTGCGCATGGTGCGGCTGCAATATCGGTGACGCGCTTCGGTGCACAAACGTCAATTCCAACCCGTCGTGAAGTTATGGAATTTTTACAGCAGCAATAATCAGGAGTCATCATTATGGCGACCATGAAAGACATAGCCAAACAAGCCGGTGTTTCGACATCCACGGTCAGTCATGTGATTAACCAAACCCGTTACGTGAGCGACGATATTGCGAAACGGGTCAATCTTGCGGCTAAACAACTCAATTATGCGCCTTCTGCATTAGCCCGTAGCCTGAAAATGAACCGGACAAAAACGCTGGGGATGTTAGTGACCACGTCAACCAATCCGTTTTTTGGCGAGGTGGTCAAGGGCGTGGAACGCAGTTGTTATCAACAAGGCTATAACTTGATTTTATGTAATACCGAAGGCGATGAGGAGCGCATGCGCGCGTCTATCGATACGTTATTGCAAAAGCGTGTTGATGGATTAATGCTGATGTGTACCACGCTAGAATGCAAGCAAGTGATGGATTTTGAACGTTATCCTGATGTTCCTGTGGTCGTGATGGACTGGGGGCCGATTGTGGAAGTCAGCGATAAAATTCTTGATAACTCTTATCAAGGGGGCGTGATGGCAACCCAGTATTTGATTGATTGCGGTCATAAACACATTGGGTGTATTACTGGGCCGTTAAGTCAGCATCAGGCGCTCAATCGTTTCCAAGGCTATCAAGCAGCCATGCAACAGGCGGGATTACCGATCAACGATGATTGGGTGGTCGAAAGTACCTTTGAATGTGAAGGGGGACACGAGGCGATGCAAACGTTATTGTCACGCGCAACTCGCCCGACCGCCTTATTTGTGAGTAACGATATGATGGCCATGGGCGCGATTAATGCCGCAGCCGAGCATCGTATTGCCATTCCTCACGATATTTCCATCATCGGTTACGATGATATCAGTATTGCCCAATTTATGACGCCACCACTCACCACCATTCATCAGCCAAAATATCGTTTGGGTAAAGCCGCGGTGGAAGCGGTCTTAGCACGCCTAAAAGCCATGGATGCGGCCCCACAATTGATCAAGCTCGAACCGACTTTAATCGAGCGTTGTTCCGTTAAAATATTGGCCTAGCTTACAGAGTCTGACCATCGCTAGCGTGAGTCATTGTGTGTTTCAATTGAGCTAAGCTTTGTTCGACGAAGTCACTGGTTGAAGCTGGACTCAATGCCACAATGTCGGCGGGTAAGGCTTCTTGCAAAGGAATAAAGCAGATATGTGGCCAGCCCATATTTGCATAACTTTGCGGGACAATTGAGAGCGCATTGCGCATCGAAATCACCGCGAGCAAGGTATTGGGCTCAATCACTTCTTGTACGATATTGGGATGAAAGCCCGCATGTTGACACCGCTGAGTCAACCAATGCGTGGCAGCGGAATTGGTTTTCTTCAACATGATAAACGCTTCTTGGCTCAGCTGGGTTAAGCGCAGTTGTTTCCGTTGTGCTAAACGATGGGTATCGGCGACCGCGACAACCATTTTCTCTTTGAAAACAACAGAGGCGCGTAATGGCGCGATGTTGTACGTATCAGCATAGCGGACAAAGCCAAGATCGATACGCCCCTCATGTAAAGCGCGCTTTTGTTGCTCAGGTGACATTTCGATTAAGTGATAGGTCCTCTCTGGAAAACATTGCTGTATTTGATAAAGCGCATTCCCAAACCGTGTTAAGAAAACAGAACTCATGACACCGATATTGATCGTATTTTGCGTATGGCGATGGCGCTGCTGTACTCGGCTTATCGACGTGTCCACAACATCAAAAATTAAGCGACATTCTTCTTGTAACTGACGGCCTGCATCGGTGAGTGACACATTGCGAGTATCGCGATGCAGTAACGTCACATCGAGTTGGGTCTCTAATGCTTTTATTTGGGCGCTGAGCGGTGATTTGGTGACATTCAATTCAGCGGCAGCCGCACTGAAACTTTTTTGTTTTGCCACTTCATTAAAATACCGAAGCATCTTTAAAGTAATATGTGGTGAAGGCGACATGCAAACGTTTCCTATTGTGCTGGGTAATAGAACAATTGTATCAAAATAAGGGATTCTTACAGCATGATAATTAAGGTAAGGTGGCGATTCAATTACTGGCGAGGAACCGATAGTCATGACGGCTGATCCTGTTAATAAGGCATTAGACACCATTTACGCACACAAACCTAACTTCCACCCTAAAGCGGGATTGATCTTAGGCTCGGGGTTGGGCGTTATAGCCGACGCTCTAGAAGATAAAGTGGTTATTCCATACGAAGAACTGGCCGGGTTTCCTGTCAGCACTGTAGAAGGACACTCCGGTGAATTGGTTCTCGGACGGTTGTTTGGGGTTGACGTAGCATGCATGAAAGGGCGTGGTCATTACTACGAGCATCAAACGATGAAAGTCATGACGAACCCAGTGCGCACGTTTAAACGACTCGGTTGTGAGTTTATGTTGGTGACCAATGCGGCTGGCTCGCTACGCCCGGATTCCATTGACGTCGGTTCGCTGGTCGTTTTTAACGATCACATTAATATGATGCCCGAATCACCAATGACCGGTCCAAACGATGATGCTTATGGGCCGCGCTTCTTTAGTTTGGCCAATGCGTACGATAAGACGTTATTGGAAGAAGCGTTAGCGGTGGCGAAACAGCAACGCATTCCTTTGAATGAAGGTGTGTTTGTCTCTTATACTGGGCCCAACTTTGAAACGGCGGCAGAAATTCGCATGATGCAGGTCATCGGCGGGGATGTTGTGGGGATGTCGGTGGTGCCGGAAGTGATTTCAGCAGCTCATTGTGGATTGCCGGTGCTGGCTATCTGTGCGATCACCAACATGGCTGAAGGTTTAAGTGATGTTGAGTTGTCCCATGAGCAGACCCTGAAATGCGCCAAGTTAGCAGAACAAGACTTCATTCAGTTACTGCATTCATTTATACAACACCATTTCAATGTTGAAGGGTAAGTGATATTCGGGCCGTCTCAGATAAGCGAGTCAAAGTGGCTCGCTTATTGGTGTTGATCGCTCATGTCAGGAGAAACGATTTCAACGTTGTAGCTTCCTTTGCCATGGTGTTTGACCCGATACATGGCATTATCAGCCACAGATAACCACGTCTCCACGGTGTAATCAATATTGGGGTCGATGTAGGTGGCGCCAATACTACAACTGCAAGGGATACGATGATTATTGATGGTCATCATGGTCGGAAGTTGCGCTTGAATTCGCTGGCATATCTCGTGCAAATCTTGCAATGGATGAGTGAGCCCAGATAAGAGAACGGTAAATTCATCCCCCGCCAAGCGTGATAGATTGTCATCGGGACGCAGCAAAGATTTCAAATTTTGCGAGAAATCTTTGAGTAGCTTATCGCCGCAATCATGACCGTACTTATCATTGGCATTTTTTAAACCATCCACATCAATAAACAAGAGCCCAACGTCGTTCGCTTTTTGTTTACATTTTTGCTCGAAATCGTTTAAAAAATACGTGCGGTTCGTTAGGCCCGTTAATGAATCGTGATAGGCTCGATATTCCAATTTTTTCTGAAAGGTTCTTAGTTCGGTCACGTCTTGCGCAAAAATATAGTAATCGCCAAAGAAGCTTTCACCAGGAATAAACCTGACTTGCAGCATTCTCAGTTCTGTCCCTTTAAATATGGACAAATCAAACTCGACCGAGTCTCCTCCTTTAACCCGTTTGACTAAATGTTTGAGAGGGGCATAGATATCGCTTCCCAAAAATTTTTCGATCGGGCAGCCGATGATGTCATCCAAGGTACATTGAAAAAATTCGGTGTAGGCATGATTGGCAAAAATGTATTGATCATTATTGTCTAAATGACTGACAAGCACAGGCAACTGATCAATGATTTTTTCCAGTTGCATGTTCACGCGCACGCCTTCACGTTCTGGTGAGAGCATGTGGTCAATATTAAAAATAAAATATTGAACGTGATTGACCGTTGTCAGTGTAACGGTTAGGTGTGACCAGGAGTTATTTTGTAGATTAGTTTCGACAAAATGGATTGGGTCGTCTTGGGACTCAAGCTCGGTTTTTATTTTAACAAAATTAATACGTTCAAACGTGATAGGAAATAGCGGTTGTATATAAGTCTCTTCCGTATAAGGAAAATACTCTTGAAACGCTTTATTTCGGTAGATCAGTTCTCCTTCGAGTGTCGTGACACCGATAGCATTAGTATTATGATCTAATATCTTAGAGAACAGCTCTAGCTCTTGGTTTTGGATCGTACTTTTTTCAAATAGATCAGTCATGTAATGATACCCACAAGTGCTTCAATGTTATCGATAGCTTGATACTTACACTGAAACAAAACGGTGCTGTTTTCTACAGCGCCTAGCAAAATGACGATAACAACTTCACGTTGACTCATTATGATGAGTTCGACGAGTGAAGCCGTCGGGTTTGCGAAGCACGCAATATTCTGTTTATTTGAATAATCATGTCGTGCTGCATGGTAATTACGTTTATTGATTATTTTAAAATCGTAATTAGCTGCGAATTTATTGTTATGTTAAGCGAAAATCTATCGTTGTTGTATTTCGTAAGCTTACACGTTACCACTCATTTAACCTATGAAATATGGTTTATCCTCAAATTATTAACATAAAGCCTATTTTATGTACATTTTTTTAGCTGAATCGCTTGTTTTCCTAGTTATGTCAGATTGTTAACAGAATTGTGGAAGCCTGAGACGGAAGGAAGAGTCGTCAGTAAAACGCCCTGCTTTTTACTTCAAAATGGTCATTAAATGTTCAGTTGGGTTAGGCTATGGCGTAAGTCACTAAATTGTGGGCAATTTACGACTAAACTGAGGAGAGAATAAGAATGACAACTACCTAGGAGATGGAACAATGGCCATTCAGACATTGCGTTCAGAGCAGCTTTATAAAGTGGCGGATTTAGATCTATTGCCCTGTAAATCCACAAAAGAGTTGTCACCCGTTGATGAAATTGTTGGGCAAGAACGGGCGCAAAAAGCGGTTGAGTTTGCGATGTCAATTCGTGATAAAGGGTATAACATTTATGCGATAGGACAAAACGGTCTGGGTAAGCGGACCATGATCTTACGGTATCTTAATCGCCACCAACATGACCATCCACCGCTTTATGATTGGTGTTATGTTGCCAATTTTGATGATATTCGCACCCCAAAAGTTCTGCGTTTGCCTTGTGGAATTGGGCACCAACTACGTCAAGATGTCGAAAAACTGATGGGGCGCTTGGTTAAAGCGATTCCGTTAGCCTTTGACAATGAAATGTATTTCAGCCGTTCAGAAAAACTCAAAAATCAATTGGCACAGAAGCAAGAGTCGGAGCTGGAAGTATTAACGCAAGTCGCGAAAGAGCGTGGCGTGAGCCTGACCATCACACCGCAAGGCGATTATCAATTCATTGCCATGAATGGCGAGGAGCAGCATACCGAAGACAGCTTTTTAGCGTTGAGCCGCGAAGAGCAAGAACAGTTTGGGCATATTATTGACCAATTGGAAGTGGATTTGCGCAATGTCGTTCGTAAGTTGACTGAATGCGAAGAAGAATACACCGATAAAATCAAAAAGCTAAACGACGAAGTGACCCGTGGCGTGATTACGCACGTCATTAAACAATTAAAAAAGGATTACAGTCGTTATCCAGAGATCAAAGCGTATTTAACGGAACTGCAAAAAGACATTGTTGATAACGTAGATATCTTTTTGGAAGAAGGCACAGAGCAAGCGGAATTGTCTACCGCGGCGCTCGATAAGCGTTTACCGCGTCGTTATAAGGTTAATGTCGTGGTCAGTCGTCCAGCCGATGAGTTACCGATTGTGGTGGAAGAAAACCCCAATTATCACTCGCTGTTTGGGTACATTGAAACCGCGACGTATAAAGGCACGGTATTTACCGATTTTTCATTAATTCGTCCGGGGAGCTTGCATAAAGCGAACGGGGGCGTGCTATTAATGGATGCGGTTAAAGTGCTTGAACAGCCTTATGTCTGGGATGGATTGAAGCGGGCATTACGCGCGCGGCAACTGAGTTTTACGTCATTAGAAAAAGAAGTCACATTGACCGGCACGGTGTCTTTGGATCCGGAGCCGATTCCACTCGATGTGAAAATTATTTTATTTGGCGACTATCGTACTTATCAGTTATTGGCGCAATACGATCCTGAATTTAGCGAGTTATTTCGTGTGACGGCAGATTTTGAAGATGAGATGACACGCACTCCCGATTCAGAGTTGCATTATGCGCGGCTCATATCGAGCATGGTGCATGACAACCACCTGCTGCATTGCGACCGCAAGGCCATTGCCCGCATTATCGAACACAGTTCACGCATGACGGGCAGTCAGAATAAGTTGTCTTTGCACGCAGCCCATATTGCCAACCTGCTACGTGAGGCGAACTATGTCGCGAAGCAAGCCAAATCCAACATGGTGCGGCAAAGTCATGTGGATGAAGCTCTGCGTAATCAAGAGCTGCGTGTGAACCGAATTCAAGACAGTGTGCATGAAACCTTTATTAACGGCACGACACTGATTGAAACGGAAGGCCATGCGATTGGGCAAGTGAATGCGTTATCGGTACTGGCCAGTCATGATTTTGCGTTTGGGGCTCCCAATCGTATTACGGCGACGACCTCCTATGGCGATGGCGATATTATCGATATAGAAAGGAGCGTTGAACTGGGCGGCAGTATTCACTCGAAAGGGGTGATGATTTTATCTGCGTATTTGCACTCGGTATTCGGACGTACCGCTCGAGTACCGTTAACCACACGGATTACTTTTGAGCAATCCTATGGTGGCGTTGATGGCGACAGCGCGAGTATGGCTGAGTTTTGTGCAATTGTGTCGGCTTTTGCTCAGCATCCAAATCGACAAGATATTGCCATTACGGGGTCGATGAACCAATTCGGTGAATCGCAACCGATTGGTGGCGTTAATGAAAAAATCGAAGGATTTTTTGATATTTGTCGTATTAAGGGACGTCATGCGAGCCAGGGCGTGATCATTCCCGCATCCAACCAACATAATTTAATGCTGCGCCCAGACATTGTGAAAGCGGTAGAAAAAGGCGAGTTTCACATATGGGCAATCAGTCATGTGACTGAGGCCATTGAACTGCTTTCTGGAAAGTGTGCTGGAGAAGCCACTCAGGATGGCAGTTATCCCATTGATACTGTCTATGGATTAGCGCAGGCCAAATTAAATGCGCTGAGAAAATAAGCCTACCTTGCGATTACCCTGCCGATACCCATCGGTAGGGTTTTTTCTCCTTACTGCTTTTACGTTTCCTTTTCTAGCGCTTTGTAGTAGCGTTAGCTCATTGATTTTGGTGAAATTAAGGACAATTCCCATCTTATGGCCAACGAACGCCTATTTAATCGCGCGCGCTTTCGCCGCTTTACGCCCTCAATTTGGACGGTACTGATTGGTACATTGTTGGTCCGCACCACTTATTTTATGGCATGGCCATTTCTTATCGTATTTTTGTATCGAGATTATCAAGCCAGCGCCGTGACGATTGGTGGTATGCTCGCGTTTTCTGCGGTAGTAGGCTGCACCGCTGGGTTTTACATTGGGTACTTATCGGATTTGTTTGGACGTCGTACGATTATGTTGATCGGCGCGGCGTTAGCGAGCGTCGCGTACGGCGGGATTGGCCTTGCTGAGCATATCTGGGTATTTTATCTATTGATCGCGCTGGCGGGCTTAACACGGCCTATGCTTGAGGAAGTCGCAAAATCGGTGATTAGTGATCAGTTGAATGATAAAAAAGATCGAGAGCTGGCATTAAATCTTCGTTATTTTACGATTAACTTAGGAGGAACCCTCGGCCCTTTGATTGGTATAACGCTAGGGTTATCTCAACCGCAAAGCTTGTTTTTACTCACGGGGGTTAGCTACATACTCTATGGCTGCGCGTTGCTCAGGGTTCTCGATAAGCGCAAAGCGCAGACCCATCATGATGAGGCACAATTACCGCATTTTGGTGCCGCATTAACGGTCATTGGCAAAGACCGCTTGTTTATGATTTTGCTCCTTGCCAATTTATTGCTGATGTTTGTGTATGCACAAGTTGAGAGCTCGTTACCACAAGTGATTGTCCGTTCGGGATTAGACGGCGCGGCTGAGATCGTATCGAGTTTAGTGCTGGTGAACACCATCACCTGCATCGTCTTCCAGTTTCCATTGCTAAGACTACTCGAACCCTTATCACTCTTCATGCGGGCGAAAATCGGCATCGTCTTATTTTTGATCTCGCAAATTGGGTTTGTATTTACGACCCAAAATTGGCCACAAGGTTGGTACCTTTGTTCCTTCTTACTAAGCGTGGGCGAAGTCATTGTGTTTCCGACGTTAGGTGTTCAGCTTGATCGTTTAGCGCCAGCTCATTTGCGGGGGAGTTATTATGGGGCTATGGGATTATCCGGGTTCGGTTTTGCTATCGCGCCTTTGCTAGGCGGGATCATGATTGATATGGGAGGGCCAACCTGGTTGTATTCCCTGTGTGTGGTGTTGTGTGTTTTGGTGGTCGGATTATATCATCGAGCCCAGCGACACGACGACAGCGTGATGCAGCCAGTCAGGTAATCTCGAACCATGAGACGAGACTACGGAGCACGATATGGAGGCTCCGTAGAGACAATGCGTTAGCGGATAAATTGTTTATGGACGCGCGGTGCCACTTTAATGACAAGTTCGTAGGGGATGGTGCCAATGGCGTTCGCCACCTCTTCAATGGGCAATTGGTTCCCCCAAAATTCGACAGTATCGCCCACGCGATCTTGTGATTGCGCACCTAGATCGACGGTCATCATGTCCATCGATATGCGGCCAACAATCGGGACTCGCCGACCATTGATCATCACAGGTGTGCCAATGGGCGCACAACGCGGATAGCCATCGCCATAGCCCAGTGCCACAACGCCGATACGCGTATCGTGCTGCGCCGTCCAAGTTTGCCCGTAACCAATCGCTTCGTGGGCCAGATGAGGACGTACCGCGATCAATGTCGATTGTAATGTCATGACGGGTTGTAAACCAAGTTCTTTTCCGCACTGGTGCTCGGCAGGGGAAATGCCGTATAAGGCAATACCACCACGGCAGTAACCAAACTCGCTGTCTTGCCAGAAAAGAATGCCGGCGGAATTGGCAAGATTTTTCGGCCCCGGATGCGCTTGCGTGGCGTCCTTAAATACGGCGATTTGCTGATGCGTTGCAGGAGAGTTGACATCATCCGCCAAATAAAAGTGGCTCATGAATCCGACATCTCCCGCCACTTTTCCCGTCGCTTGCAGCGCTTGGACATACGTATCGACGTCTTCAGGCCGTACTCCAATACGATGCATGCCCGTATCCACTTTAAGCCATACTCGAATGGGTTTGGCTAAATCCGCCTGCTGAAGATCATGCAATGTTTCTGGGCTATGAATGGTGGTATGTAGGTCGAGTTCTGCGGCGATGTTAAGATCGTCTTGGCAGAAACAGCCTTCTAGTAACTGAATCGGTTGAGTGATCCCGGCTTGTCGTAAGGTGACAGCTTCTTCAATACGGGCGACGGCAAACATGTCTGCTTGAGGAAGGGCACGAGCGACTTCGACCGCGTTATGGCCGTACGCATCCCCTTTGATCACTGCAACTAACTTTTGTCCTTGGCATTGAGCTTTTAAGTTGTTGTAGTTGTGTTGTAACGCTGATAAATCAACGATAGCTTGTGCTGTGATCATGAATATTCCTTAGTTGAACAACGCTCCCGCCGAAGCGGGAGCTCAACAACAATGTAAATTACTTGTTTGATTTTATTGAGTTATCAGAGCTTGCTGTAGGCTTGAAGTAAGCTTTGGTTAACTTCACGACAACGGGGCTCAGTACTGCCAAGGCAATCAAGTTTGGAATGGCCATCATCGCATTCAACGTGTCACCTAATAACCATACAAAGTCCAAAGACATGGTGGCGCCAACCGGTAATGCGATGACGAAAATGATACGAAATGGAAGTAAGGCCTTAGGACCAAACAAGAAAGTCGCACAACGCTCACCATAAACAGACCAACCCACGATGGTCGTAAAGGCAAAAATTGCCAGCGCCACGGCCACAATGTATCCACCGACACCCGGTAAAATTTGATCGAATGCAGCCGATGTTAAGGCGGCGCCCGATTCACCACTGGTCCATTGACCAGAGATAATAATCACTAAGCCGGTGATCGTACAAATCAAAATCGTGTCAATAAAGGTACCGAGCATGGCGACCAAGCCCTGACGAACTGGGTCATTGGTATGTGCACTCGCGTGGGCAATTGGAGCAGAACCCAGACCGGCTTCGTTTGAGAAGACACCACGAGCAACACCAAAACGAATCGCCATCCATACGGTTGCTCCGGCAAAGCCGCCTTGGGCAGAGCTAGGTGTAAAGGCTTCGCTCACGACCGTGGAGAGTGCCGGTAAGATGCCACCCGCGTTCATGAGTAGGATAATGACACCGCCTACCACATACACCAGTGCCATGACCGGAACTAATGCCCCAGCAAAAGCGCCAATACGTTTGATACCACCAATGATGACAGCGCCAGCAAGGACCATGACAACCAAACCAACAATGAGAGGTGAAAAGGCGAAATTGGTTTCTAATACTTGGGCTATCGAATTGATCTGAACGCCGTTACCGATGCCAAAACACGCGACGGTACCGAATAAAGCAAATAAAGAGCCTAACCAAGACCATTTTTCACCCATACCGTTTTTGATGTAGTACATCGGACCACCGACAAACTCACCATTTTTGCCTTTTTCACGAAAATGCACCGCGAGCACCGCTTCGGCGAATTTGGTCGCCATACCGAGCAGAGCGGTCATCCACATCCAAAATAAGGCGCCAGGCCCCCCGATGAAGACGGCTGTCGCAACCCCGGCAATATTCCCTGTCCCCACCGTGGCTGACATGGCGGTCATTAAGGCTTGAAATGGGGGGATTTCTCCTTGCCCGTTGTCACTGTTTTGTCGTCCTTCCCACAACAGTTTAAAGGCACGGCCAATATTGAATATTGGCATGAATTTTAAGCCGATATTTAAGTAAATACCCACTCCTAGAATCAAAATCAGCATAGGGACACCCCATACTAATCCATTGACCTGTCCTACGAACGCTTGAATTGTTTCCATCCTGGTCCCTTTTCCATACTAATGATTGTTATGATGTTATTTATCCTGAACTGGATTCACTCTTTTGCAAGTTGTAGACCACAAACGTGGTCGCTTGCGTGAATTTCTTCCTTTATTCACCGGACTTCCTATTAATACCTGAATTATTGTCCATGAGAAACCACTAGTCATAAGAAAATCAAACGCCAAGGGATAATTATGGAATTTTTAACCTGAATCTGGCGATAAATTCAGCATATTATATTGAAATAAGTCAATGTGCTTGTAAGGCATGCCATCGCTCAGTGGTGGAATTTCCATGGATGAGAATCGCAGTAGATACGTTTCGGAAAGTCAGACCTGTTGCTTTAAATGCACCATGGCGGGGCAATCGCACTAAATCTGTGTGGTTGACTGTGCTTCACTGGTGCATTGTGTACTGCAGGGGGCGCGCTAAGAGGATGTTTATACTGAAATTGTTTGGTAATTTCATAGAAAATGTGAGTGCTATCAATTTTTCAGATATTTTTCTTTAGTGATATTCACTGCCAATAACGGGGCAATGGCAAAGAATCGTCTAGAGATGTTTTGGCTATTTGTTGAAGTCTTATACTGCTTTTATCTATTAAAGGTAGTTATATATGTTATTTAATTGTTGTATTTTGGATGAAATGTCTAAAATTATGTTTAGGATGATATCAGGGTTTTAATGAGAATTAGCCGGATTTATTCACCATGTCCCGCGATAACGGCCAAAATAAGCGCTTTTCTATTGTGTATCTGTCACGTATTTTGCACTAGTAAATAGTGAAAACAATAAAATTTATGACCATTACTTTGGGTCAATACGTTGCGTCAATGAAGGAGATAAACAGATGGAACTGAAACAACCTTATCTATTATTTTTGGGCGATGCTGCCGATCCACTGGCCGCAAAAGTCGCGCAAGGCATTACCACTTGGCGACCTGAATCTTGCATCGGGCAATTGCGTTTACCGACTTGTAATGCGGATGTTGGCTTAGAGGACTTAACCATTACACAGGCCGCGCAACGTGGTGCGAAAACCTTAGTGATTGGGGTGGCCAACCGAGGCGGTATCATTTCGCAAGATTGGATCAGCGTTTTGCTTGACGCATTAGAAGCTGGCATGGATATCGCGGCAGGCTTGCACAACCGTCTGAATGATATTCCTCAGCTGGTGGAATGTGCGAAACGTTGCGGTAGAGAGCTATTTGATGTGCGTTTCCCGACTCAAGTTTACCCCGTTGCTAATGGCAAAAAACGCACTGGCAAACGCCTACTGACCGTTGGAACCGACTGTTCTGTAGGGAAAATGTATACCTCTTTGGCGATTGAGCATGAGTTAAAACAACGCGGTGTCGATGCAGATTTCCGTGCGACAGGCCAAACGGGCATTTTGATTACAGGAGCGGGGGTCAGCGCTGATGCGGTCGTATCCGATTTTATTGCGGGTGCGATAGAAACCATCTCACCGGATAATTCCGCGGATCACTGGGATGTAATTGAAGGACAAGGTTCTCTATTTCATGCGTCATTTGCCGGTGTTACCACAGGCTTGATTCATGGTGCACAAGCCGATGCGCTCGTACTCTGTCATGAGCCCACACGTGAGCATATGCGCGGGTTGCCGGATTACAAACTGCCAGAATTACATCAGTGTATTCAGCGCAATTTAGACACTGCGAGCTTAACCAATCCGAAGGTGAAATTTGTCGGCGTCTCCATCAATACATCGGCCATGGAAGAAGCGGTTGCGCTCGCATACATGGATAACGTTGAGAAAGAGTTGGGGTTACCCGTGGTGGATCCATTCCGTCAAGGTATTGGTCGTATTGTGGATCGTCTTTTGGAGGGCGAATGAACGTATCATTGATTGAAAAGAGTTGGCCAATTCGCGGAAGCTTTACCATTTCTCGCGGCTCCAAGACTCAAGCCGATACGTTGATTGTCCAGATCGAGAAAGCGGGGGTAATTGCACGCGGTGAATGTGTGCCTTACGCGCGCTATGGGGAATCGATAGCGAGCGTTCGCGAGCAGATTGAGAGCGTGATCAGTGAGTTAGAAAAGGGGCTGACTCGCGAGCAATTGCAAGCGCGCTTACCTTCTGGCGCGGCGAGAAACGCCGTGGACTGTGCGCTGTGGGATCTCGAATGTAAACTGTCGCAGCAAAGCGTGTGGGACATTTTATCGCTCTCTCCTGAGCCTGTCGTGACCGCTTTCACTTTGTCCTTGGATACTCCGGAAAAGATGGAAATGGCCGCGCAAGACAATGCTCACCGGCCCTTATTGAAGTTGAAACTGGGCGGCGCGGGTGACTTGGCACGTGTTGAAGCCGTGCGGCGCGGCGCGCCAAACGCTCGCATCATCTTAGATGCCAATGAAGCGTGGAGTGTTGAGGATTATCAGCAGCTCGTTCCGCAACTGGTTAAGCTGGATGTGGCGATGATCGAGCAACCGTTTCCTGCGGGCGAGGATGCCATTTTGGAAACGCTTGTAAGGCCAATTCCCATTTGTGCCGATGAGTCATGCCATGACCGAGCAAGCTTACCTAAGCTCATGAACCGGTACGATATGATCAACATTAAAACGGACAAAACGGGTGGGTTAACTGAAGCGCTGGCATTAAAAGACGCGGCGTTGGCCGCGGGGTTTGAGGTGATGGTCGGGTGCATGCTCTCGTCTTCGTTAAGCATGGCGCCGGCGTTTGTCGCAGCGCAACACGTCGCGGTTGTCGACCTCGATGGACCGCTCTTATTGAGTCAAGATATTGAACATGGTTTTACCTTTGAAGAGAATGCCATGATGCCATTTACGACCAAATTATGGGGTTAATTACGATGGAACGTACAGTTTATTTAAATGGTGAGTATTTGCTGGAATCGCAGGCCAGTGTCTCGATTTTTGACCGCGGCTTTCTATTCGCCGATGCCGTGTATGAAGTTACTGCGGTCTTACAGGGGAAACTCATCGATAACGCGGGCCATTTTCGCCGTTTAGAACGCTCGTGCCGCGAGTTAAATTTAACACTGCCAGTGACTTACCAAGAACTAACCGCGATTCAGCATGAGTTGATAGCCAAAAATGGCCTGCAAGAAGGGGGGATTTATTTGCAGTTGACTCGAGGCAATGAGGGTGATCGTGATTTTTCCTATAGCGAAGGAGTTGCCCCCACGTTGATGTTATTCACTCAAGCGCGCAATCTCGTGAATAATCCGAAAGTTCAGCAAGGCATCAAAGTCATTTCTTATGACGACATGCGCTGGCGTCGCCGTGACATTAAAACAACCAGTTTGTTGCCCGCTTGTATGGCGAAACATGCTGCCCATGCGGCCAATGCCGATGACGTTTGGCTGATTGAAGATGGTTATGTCACTGAAGGGGGCTCAAGTAACGCGTATATTGTCACTCAGGAAGGGAACATTGTTACACGGCCGCTAAGCAATGATATTTTGCATGGCATTACTCGTGCCTCATTAATCACATTAGCGGATGAATTGGGCGTCACGGTTGAAGAGCGCTATTTCACGATTGATGAAGCGTATGCCGCAAAAGAAGCCTTCATTAGCTCTGCGACTACCTTTGTTTGGCCTGTGGTGGCGATTGATGATAAACCGATTGGTGACGGCAAGCCTGGCCACATCGCGTTAGCACTGCGTGATATCTATATTCGTACCGCACAAGCGATGGCGGAATAAACACATCGGCCCTCTCACAGAGAGGGCCGATGCTTTAGTCAGCAATGGATGCGTGGTTCACATCGCTCCATAGACGATTGAATCATCCACACTTTCAACTATCAAGATTAATTATCATCGTACGACGATTCACTTTCTTCATATTGCTGAGGTTCGGGATCGGGTTCCGGTTGAACGGCATTGTGCATCATTAATGTTCGTGTTGGGAACGCGATATCGGCGTCATTATCGTGAATAATATCGATCACTTTTAACAACACATCTTGCTTGACCTCATGATAGCGATTCCAGTTCACGGTTTTCGTAAAGGTATACACAAAAAAGTTTAATGAGCTTGGCCCGAACGAATCAAAGTTGACGATCATGGTCTGATCACTATCAATTTCGTCGTGTTCTTGCAGCATTTCTTTAACTTGATCAATGATGTCCGGAATTTTACCGCTGTCTTGATAACGTAAGCCAATGGTTTCGTAAATACGACGGTTGAGCATGCGTGACGGTGTTTCCACTACAATGTTGCTGAATATCGAGTTCGGGACATACAACGGACGCTTGTCGAATGTACGGATTACCGTCATTCGTCCACCAATTCGTTCCACCGTGCCTTCGATTTCGCGTTCAGGCGAGCGAATCCATTCTCCGACTTTAAAAGGGCGATCGAAGTAGATCATCATGCCGCCAAAAAAGTTGGAGAGTAGGTCTTTGGCCGCAAGACCGACAATCAATCCACCGACACCACCGAAGGTTAATAAGCCTGACAGGCTTAAGCCGAAAGCCTGCATGAAAGAAAGCAAGCCAATCGCGACGAAAAACAGTCGCGCCACTTTGGCGACCGCCTGTACGGTGGTTTCATCGTATCGACGGTTTTGTAGGCACTGATGCTCAATCTCCGTGACTAAGCGGACCATCACCCAGATGACGATGGCGATTAACATCAACGGCTTTAGGATAGGCAGCCAGTCAAAGTGAGAATCGTCGTGTTCTTCAAGGATCATTCCGATAGAGATGGTGGCTGGCCAACACCAAATTAAGGTACTGATTGGCGTTTTCAGGGCGCGTAATGCCAAATCATCCCAATAGGTGCTCGTCTTCTCAGAGATGGAAACAAGTCGGGCGTAGATAAATCGCCATAGCCCCCATGCGATTAAGCTTGCCAAGGTGATAAAGATGACGCTGTTGTCTAAATTTTTAAAATATGGCGAGGTTTTCACCATTTGAAGGAAGTCGTTCATACCACTCATCAATTATTTTTTTTAATTGCCTGCAAAACTATCAGAATTATGGGGAGTTCTCTACTGATTCACACCAGTAGACCCGTGCAATTGCGATACAGATTAAAACTCTGCGCCACCCCGTCATCGATGAGATAGACAATGGGCTCGGAGTGTTGCTTAATAGTAGGGCTGATAGAGTAATGACGATTTCATTCCGTATAGGTATGCAGGTAATAAATGAAAACAGAAGATAAACAGTTTGCAGTAGTGGGCTTAGGGCGTTTTGGCTTGTCGGTTTGTCAGGAACTGGTCGACTCTGGGGCACAAGTCTTGGCGGTCGATGTCGATGAAGAAAAAGTACAAGAAGCTTCCCATATTGCGACCCAAGCGATCATTGCCAATTGTACGCATGAAGAAACCGTCGCCGAATTGAAATTGAATGATTATGACATGGTGATGGTGTCGATTGGTGAAAACGTCAATGCTTCCATGCTCGCCACGCTTGTCATCAAGGAACATGGTGCAAAATCGGTGTGGGTGAAAGCCAATGACCGTTCGCACGTGAAAATTCTACAGAAAATCGGTGCGGACCACATCATTATGCCGGAACGCGATATGGGCATACGAGTGGCGAGGAAAATGCTGGATCGCCGTGTCGTTGAGTTTCATGAACTCGGTAGTGGCTGGGCCATGACGGAGGTCGTCATTGGTGGGAAATGGTTAGGTCATACCATAGAGGAGTTGCCTTTTATTGGCGAAGAGAGCGTGTCCGTGTTGGCGTTTCGTCGTGGGCCTGATTTAACTCCGTCGCCAAGCTTGGATATCTCTTTAGAAATTGGCGACATGCTCGTGGTTGTCGGCAGCAAAGAGGTATTAATGAAGAGATTAAAAGCACTATGAAGTTAAAGCGTCCGCGACAAGGGTTATTCATTTCCTATTCGCAATTGAGAGGCAAAAAATCTCGTAAAAGGCACAGTAATGAACCGCGCATCATTTTTATGAGTTTTATCGCCGTGTTGGTGCCTGCGGCTTTATTATTGATGCTCCCCATCTTTTCAAAAAATGGTCTGAGTTTAGTTGATGCCTTATTTACGGCAACTTCGGCGATCAGCGTGACTGGGCTTGGGGTTGTCGATACCGGAACCCACTTTACCCGTGCTGGGCAATCTTTACTATTGGTGCTGATGCAGATCGGCGGCTTAGGGCAAATGACGCTCTCGGCGGTACTGTTGTATTTGTTTGGCGTACGGTTAAGCCTGCAGCAGCAGGCGCTTGCCAAAGAAGCCTTAGGACAAAACAACGATGTGAATTTACGGTCACTAGTCAAAAACATCATTGTGTTTGCTTTAATCGCTGAATGCATTGGTTGGTTTTTCTTGGCGTTTCGCTGGGTGCCGGAAAAAGGATGGAGCGATGGGCTATTTTTTGCTTTATTCCACGCGATATCGGCCTTTAATAATGCCGGGTTCTCACTCTTTTCTAATAGCTTAACCGATTATGTTGGCGATCCTTTAGTGATGGTCACAATATCGGCGCTCTTTATTCTCGGCGGTCTCGGTTTTACCGTGATTGGTGACCTCTGGTCGAACGGCTGGAAAGGGTGGGCACGGTTACACCTGCAAAGTAAGATCATGCTGATGGCCACGCCGATATTGCTGGTTTTTGGTACTGTGATGTTTTGGTTGCTCGAGCACAACAATGCCACGACTCTGGGTTCCTTACCACCTGCAACACAATGGTTGGCAGCGTTCTTTCAATCCGCGAGTGCACGTACGGCTGGATTTAATAGTGTTGATATCAGTCATTTTAGCCATTCAGCGATGCTGATCATGATGTTTTTAATGCTCATCGGTGCGGGGGCGACATCGACTGGGGGCGGGATCAAAGTCTCGACATTTGTCGTGGCGTTACTGGCGACATGGAGCTTTTTACGCCAACGTTCGAGTATTGTTTTATTCAAACGTTCGATCAGTTGGCCCACCGTCACCAAGGCTCTGGCCATCATTATTGTCAGTGGCAGCATACTGATGGTATCGATGTTTTTATTGCTTATCATAGAGAAGGCACCATTTGAACAGGTGGTCTTTGAAACCATTTCTGCGTTTGGCACGGTGGGGTTATCGTTCGGTTTGACCGCGCATCTGACAGAATTTGGCAAGATGATTTTGATCGTCGTGATGATTGTTGGGCGTATTGGGCCGTTGACGCTTGCGTACATGCTCGCGCGGGCAGAGCCAACATTGCTGAAATATCCAGAAGAAAATGTATTAACCGGGTAACGGTACGTTAATTCCAGTTAATCGTCATCTCGTTCAAAATATCCCGATAGATTCTGACGCAGTTTTGCTGGGGCGTTGTTTCTATCGGGAGATTTAAATTGAGCGGCAAACTCTTCTTTCACCAAGGTTTGGTTGACGGTACTGGGGGCGATCAGTTTGAGCTTGGGAATATTTTTCATGGTGCTCAGTTCATACTTTGAGATCCCGTCACCGGTTTTAATGGTCACGACGGAACCATCAAATTTAAAGGTGGTGCTGATTAAATGGTCATTTAAGTACACACCACGTTCAGAGAGAACAAGGACGTCGGTATCGTAGTCGGGGACGCCAATCTCAATCCATTTTCCATACACATGTTTCGGAGCGACATAATCTTGGTAACTGGCATAGCCATAATAACCAAACAGTAATCCAATCAGACTTAACAGCAAAAGCGCCATAGACTTAAAGATACGCTCGTGTCTTAACAGCTTTTCTATAGCGTTTATTTTCATAGGCAACACTCTTTACGTTCAACGATGCCTCATACTAGGCAGGGTGAGTAACATAGAACGCATGCAAGTGTGAATTGTGCTCAACCTCATACATTTCTACAGGATTAATTATAATTAAGTTTGTTAATGAGTGTAGACAAAATCCGGCGCTTGTCATCAATAAAGGAAGTAAGATCGCAATAAATAAAAAGCCACGTGGCCCAATGACCACGTGGCGGAAACAAAATACCTCGTATGAGTAAGGCATTGGCTGTTTCAAAAGGCAATATTAGTAGGTTTCGAAGACCCCATTATTGAAGTCATCGATGGTCTGCTGAATTTCATCGATGCTGTTCATGACAAACGGACCATAGTGCACGACGGGTTCGTGTAACGGCTCGCCGCTCAGTAATAGTGCTCCGGTTTGAGACTCAGCTGAAAGGTTTACAGTGTCGCCTGCATTCAAAATGGCGAGCTCGCCACTTTGCACCTGAGTTCCCTCGACGAGCAATGTACCAGCATAGACATACACTAGCGTGTTATGGCTGCTTGGCACATTCAATGTCACCGCTTGTGAAGTCTCCGCTCGCCAGTCAGCAATGATCGACTCGACGCCAGTATCTTGCAGTGGGCCTTGCAATGCCTCACCTTGCGCATGGAGGTTACCTGCGAGCACACGCAACAAGCCAGACGTCTCTGTCGTAAATTCTTTCATGACTTCGGGCTGGAAATCATGATATTTCGCCGGGTTCATCTTATCTTTGGCCGGCTGATTGATCCAAATTTGGAAGCCATGCAGTTGACCATCGGTCATGATTGGCATTTCACTGTGAATCACGCCACGCCCTGCGGCCATCCATTGTGCGCCACCATCACGCAGTTCGCCGACATTACCCATGTGGTCACGGTGCTGGAAGTGTCCAGTCATCATATAAGTAAAGGTTTCGATCCCGCGATGAGGGTGCGGTGGAAATCCGCCGATGTAATCACGGCTTTCATCGGATTTGAGTTCATCGATCATAAGGAACGGTGACGTCGCCGCATTATTAAAAGATGCAATACGTTTGATTTTGACGCCATCGCCGTCCGATGTGGGTTGCGATGGAATACGTTGTTTCACGGTTCTGGTTGTAGCCATAGATGATCTCCTCACTGTATGGACGCAGTGTAACGAGGGTATGGATAAAAGAGCAGTAGAATCTCTTGAGAAAGTCATTTGAAAAATTTGAACATCTTGCGAGACAAGTGGTGACAGTCATCCCAGCGCATTCAGGAGGAGTGAACAAAGGCTATCAGGCTATTCGCGTTTGAATTCGAGCCTCATCCAATGACGTAAAGAGAGAATGTTTTCCTCGGTCAGTCTTTCATGGGCACAGACGAAGTAAAAGCCTTGAGTGGGATGTAACACTGGGTGGCCAAGCATGGTGAGAATGCCTTGTTTAATATCGTCTTTAACGAACAAGCGATGCGTGACCAGTAGACCGAGCTGGCGATAGGTCGCTTGTACCGCCTGAGCCGAGGTCGCAAAAGCCAGATGCTCAGAAAAGGTCGGGATAGGGACATGGTGCAGTTTACACCACTGCGCCCAGTCGTCGACTCGGCGTGCATTTCTTGCCGCAATCACTGGGTAGGTTTGCAGTAAGGTGTCGATATCTTGCGTCTCTTGGCAAAGCGTTGGATGACAGACCAGTACCAACTCATCGTCGGCCAATTTTTCACAATAGTAGTTTTGCCAATCGGAAGGGACCCCGTGTATTAACGCCACATCAACCCCTTCTTCTTCCAAAGAAAACTGCCCAATTAAGTTTGAGGTTCGCACATCAATATTCGGCGCATACGCCTGAAATTCCGGCACTTTGGGAATCCACCATTGCATGGCTAACGAATTAATCATATTCAATGTAATGCGTTTGGAATCACTGGGAGTACGCAGTGCGTCAGTGGCATGCACGATCTGCTCTAAAGGTGGCGCGACGGCTTTATAGTAGCGTTGACCTGCGGCATTAAGCTCGACTCGTCGGCCGATTCGATGAAACAGCGGTTGGTCCACTAAGGTCTCAAGCGACTTAATGGCTTGGCTCACTGCGGAGTGGCTGATGTTCAACGCCTCAGCCGCTTGGGTCATACTGCCTGTTTCAGCGACCGCAACAAAGGAATACAGTGCTTTTAGTGGAGGAAATCGTCTCATAGTTAAGTTTTTCTTACAGGTTTAGTTAGTTTAACTCGTTATTTTTCTGTGTGATGAACCGTTATCATAGCGCCTAGTTGCTAAGGAGTCATTATGCTGAAGTCAGTTTATCCGGTTATTTTCATGTTGTTTTCGACCTTTTGTTTATCTTTATCTGGTTTAGTTTGTAAACTGGTCAGTGATCAATATTCACCAGAATCTCTTACATTTTTTCGTTATCTGATCCCGATCGTTTTACTGGGTGGATGGATGTTGAGAAAACACATTACGTGGCCTTCAAAATCGGAAAGACGCACCTTATTGATTCGTGGCGCTTGTATGGGGGCGGGACAAATGTGTTTCATGTTTGCGTTGCAACATTTATCGCTGGTGGAATGCGTGGTGTTGTTCAGTACCGGGCCGTTGTTCATTCCCATTATGGAACGCATCGCCTTTAAACGATCACTCCGCTGGGGATCGATCGTCACACTATTGGTCACTTTTGTTGGTGTGATTCTATTGTCTGGCGGTCTTAGCCAATTTCATTGGAATTGGGCTCTAGGCTTGGGGCTAGCCGCGGGTATCTTCAATGCGGGATCACAAGTCACCTTGTATCAAGTGTCGCAAACTCGCCTTAGCAGTCAGGAGATGAATTTATGGAGCTTCATTTGCGCAGTCATCGTGTTATCGCCAATGTTAGTCATGCTGGATTCATCGAGTTTCAATGTCGTTTCGCTTTATGAGTCGCACAGTGCCTTGGTGCTGTGGGCATTACTCGCTATTGGTATGCTGGTGGTGGGCACTCAGCTGTTTAGGGCGAAAGCTTATCGTTTGGCTTCTTCTGGCTCACAGCTAGCGCCACTTATCTTCACCAACTTAATTTTCTCGGCTATTTGGCAATTATTGTGGTTTGATGTGAGTTACACCACTCAACAAGCGCTCGGTTTAACCGTCATCGTCTTGGCGAACTTGGCGCGCTTTGTACCGACGCTCAAACAACAATGGCAGCGACGTCACGCTGTCGTATAACTACTCAGACACGACGTGCCTAAACGTGAGATTGATCCTTGGTGCAACTGACTTTTGTGTTTTTGGTAAGGCGTGTTGCCAATGATGTTGGAGAGGGCCCGCCATAACCAATAAGGAGCCTGGGGTCAGCTCAAACTCCATTTTAGATTTACATTGTAAATGTTTAAACACAAAACGACGTGTGCCGCCTAGCGACAGCGAAGCAATCACTGGGTTGATTCCCAGCTCTTTTTCATTATCTTGATGCCACCCCATGGAATCTTGTCCGGTACGATATAAGTTAGCGAACACGGTATTAAAGCGATGTTCGGCGGCGTGTTCGCACCGTGCTTTGAGCTCCAGTAATTCTGCGGTCCAGGGGTTGGGGTGCATGGTCAACCCTGAATAGGTATAGGTTTTATCGCCGTGCCAAGCTTGAAGGCGAGGTTGCATGATGGATTTGCCAAATAAGGTGATGGCTTGCTGCTGCCAATCGAGCCCATGATATAACGCCTGATAATAGTCGCTTGCCTCGCTCAGTGATAAAAAATCAGGAATCCACAGAAGTTTTCCCTGTTGGACCGGCAGCCATTGTGGGGATTGAGAGTCAAAGAGTGAAAGAGTCATATCGTTGCCGCCAAGGTTGATGATGAATAAAGCCTCAATATAGTGTCAGAAAGTCGCGATCAATCAAAGCCAATGAATGCGATATTAACGATGATAAGGTAAATGATTTTGCATTTTGCAAATTCATTCGCAAAATGGAAAGGTAAAACAGAGTGATATTGATAATTTGTATGTTTTATCATCAATAATTACTCATTTAGCCGTTATGCATTGGCTATTTAAATTGGCACGCTATATGCATTATATAGAACGACTCCTTTAAGCCAAGGAGTCACCTAGCCAACTGACGTTGTTAGTGAACCTTTTTGTTCACACTTATATGTAGCCAATCACGCATTTTGTGATTGGCTTTTTTTTGTCTATTTTCAATTGCTTGTATGATTATCGCGGTTGCAGAGTGTGCTTGACTTGCTGACGAGCATGAATGACCTGAGGCAGTAGAGAGGTGACAATCATCGCCATCATCAATAGGAATTGCTCTGCAGTATAAGACTCGTTTAACAACACAATGCCGCAACTGATGCCGGCAACCGGATTAGCTATTCCGCCAAATGTAAAGTCGACAATCGACATACGCTGGATTAACCACACATATAAGCCATACCCCAAAGCGGTGTTAAAACCACTGATCCATACAATCCCCATCATGTTTTTCCATGAAAACGTGCTCATGGCTTGTACATACACGTCGGTGTGGATTGCAGCATGAATCAGCGCTATGGGGATTAAAACCATACCGCCAAATATCAATTGCCACGTCACAATTGTCCACCAGTGTACATTCTTGCCGATTTTTTGGGTGAGCATAGAGCCGATGATCAAACAAAGCATCGCCAGTGCCATCGCGAGCAATCCTACGCCGTTGAGTGGTATGGAGCTGGGATCAAAAAGCTGCCACGCAAGCACCAACAACCCTAACCCGCACACGATTTTTAGCTTAGAGGGGGTTACCCCGTTAACGATCCAGTGAATGATCATCGCAACAACCGGCACTCCCATCATACCCACACTGGAAATGGCTGACGGCAGGGTTTGCGCCATGACAAAAATGCAGCAGAAAAACACGCCAATGTTAATTGCGCCAATCAGTAGTAACGGCTTCCAAGATGTTTTTGTTGGCAAACTGGGTTTGATTAACAGCAGCAAGACCCCGGCGGGAATCGCTCTTAACACCCCTAATAAGAGCGGGGGCCAACCATCGAGGGTAAACTGTGTCGCGGAATAGGTGGTTCCCCATAAGAAAGCAGGGATCATAGCAAGGATTATATTCATATAAAGTATCTCAACGTTAAGTTAATTACCATTCACTATACTGTCCCGTGGCAATCGTGTAAAGTATCTTAACGTTAAAATATAATATCGCACGTTCGACGCGATTTGATGAGAGTAACCACAACTAATGGATTCAATTGATGTAATTCGTCGTCAATGGGCACACGAATGTCCGACTCTGAATACCTTACCGATGGGCATTCTAGGACGTATGCTGCGCTTGACTAAGTACTTGGAAGCACAAGTCAGTGATTGGCTAAAGTCTCATGGTTTGTTGATGGGGGAGTTTGATGTGCTGATGACATTACGTCGTCACGGTGCCCCATACCGTTTGACACCCTCTGCTATTTTGCATTCGATGATGTTGACGTCCGGCGCCATGACCAACCGCTTAGATAAATTAGAAAGTAAAGGGTTAGTGGTCCGTGAGCACAGTCAAGAAGATAGGCGCAGTGTGGAAGTGGTATTGACCCCTACGGGGTTAGAGCGTGTCGAAAATTTGTTAAATGATTACGTCGCCTTACAAGAAACCTTGCTTGCGCAATTACCGGAAGAAGAGCAGCAAGCCTTATCCCAATTATTAAGTCAGTGGCTAGGTTCGCTAGAGAACGATTGAGGCCTGCGACGTGGGTATCACATGGCGTGAGTATAATATAAAGAGACAAGGCAGCGATTTCTCGCTGCCTTGTGATTCAAGTCAATGAGTGAGTTACCCAGCGGCTAACCGACAGTGTCACTTCTGTATTCTTCAATGCGTTTCGCGCCGCGTAGCATTGCCTCGATCAGTTCGGTTGCATTGAATTTCTCAAGTGCCTCATGGGCGCCAACTTGGTGCGCTCTATCCACACAAATCTCACTGGAGAGTGAGGTGTGTAAAATGATATACGCATGTGACAAGTGACTATCGCTTTGAATTTCAAATGCGAGTTCATAACCATCAAGGCTTGGCATTTCAATATCGCTGACTAATAAGTCAATCGGCGTGCCTTCGCTGGCCAATTCCTTCATACGATCGAGGGCTTCCGCTCCGTTTTTACAGACGGTGTAGGCAATATTGATGCGATCCAACGCATCAGCCAATTGTTTCCGCGCAATCGAGGAGTCATCGACCAGCATAATGTTGAGTAACTTCAAACGCTCTCGTTCAATGTCTGTCAACATCGGAACTTTGGTTGACTCATACTGCGGGTAAATTTTGGCAAGCAATAGTTCAACATCCAGAAGTTGCACCAGTCTATCTTCAAAACGTGTGATGCCTGTGACAAACACATTGCGCCCTGCTGACTTAGGGGCCGATTCAATCGCTCGCCAGTTACACTCAATGATTTTTTCTATGCTACGCACCATGAAGGCCACGACAGTACGCAAACAATCGGTGACAATCAGGTAGCAATCTTTGTATTCACTGGGATCAATGCGGCGAAAACCAATAGCAGCAGGCATATCAATGACAGGCACCGTCATATTACGAAAATTGACCGTACCGACAACGTCATGATGCGAATAGGGGATTTGCGTCATGGGCATGAAAGGAATGATTTCTCTTACCTTTAATGTGCCAATAGCAAAAAGCTGTTTTTGCAAGTTTAAGGTAAACATGAGCATACCCTGAGCTTGATTTGCTTTGCTTATCGTCTTAGCCATAATTTGTTAATTAGTCTGTTCTATGGAAGGAATTACACTTACATATTAACGTAATTCCATATTACTTGCTAATTTATTGATAGAGTCCATGTTATATGAGCTTTCGTTATCACGTTTCTTGTCTAACTATAGGACAAATCTGTGAGATGGGGAGCGAATAAGATGATGGCTCTCGACATTTTGGGATTAGGAGTCAGTACGATATACTGTTGCCAGAATGTCATTGGAGACGTAGATATGGCCTCAACTGCTGCCGCTTTACACATTTTAGTGAAGCATAAAAATCAAGCTGAAGATTTGATGAAAGAATTGAAACAAGGGGCGAAGTTTCAAACCTTAGCGAAAAAACACTCCTTATGTCCATCCGGTAAAAAAGGTGGTGATTTAGGCGAGTTTCGCCGTGGGCAAATGGTGCCACAATTTGATAAAGCCTGCTTTAATGGGGAGGTGTTAACACCACAACTCGTTAAAACAAAATTTGGTTGGCACATTGTGAAGGTGCTTTATCGCACGTGAGCATTAGAGTCTGCGTAGTCATTGTAAATCGACTACCGCATGGCTTAAACAATATCTGTCCTGATTCAAACATAATATAACATCATGGTCAGCACGATTTGAGCTGCCATGATTCACTCATTTCTGCCTCATTTCGTGTTGGCAATTAGGGATATTCTTCTCAGTTTTTTTAAATCACCTTTGCCCCAAAGTGAGTTTCGACATTTTTCTACTAGCTACTCCTCAGCATCAGTTGACTTACTTTTCCTTATGCAACAAAGTGTCTTGGAGGAGGTGAAGCATCAATTTCCTCTGGTTCAACCAACTATACTCTCGGAGCTATAATGGAAATAGAATTCATTGTAAAAGAACTAAGTCGGTTATCAGATGCTGTCGGCAATGGTTTGTTTGATGACGCCAAAGAAGGTGCCGAGAGCTTACATAGGCAAGTAGTTGGCGGTTTAGATAGAGACGCAATTTTTTTCAGAATAGTCTCTAACGTTGCTAGTATATTTATTGACGTTGGTCACATGCAACCATGCAATGACTCAACTCAGAAAGGGTTAAGTATTCTCAAGGACTATAAAGATGAAATAGTCGAACAAATAGGAGAAGACGCATATTTCTACAACCTCAGTAACGCTAAGTCCAACTTGATCGTTGAAAAAAATCCTTTTAATCATACATTCTCTACTATTGAGCAATTGATCGATATAAAAAGTGACCTCTGGAAAGCAATAAAGTCATGTCAGGATGAAATCAACCCGACTTATATTGTGAACCTAGGGAATTCGTTGAAACAACAATTCCGTATAGCAGAAGCAATAGAGTGCTATGACAAAGTAATCTCTCTAGGACTTGACATTCCACAGGCATGGGTTAATAGATCTGAAACACTAATGATGCTCAATCAGGTTTCGAATACATTTTCGATCCAAATGCTGGAACAAATAAAAGGTGGATATGAAAATGTGCTTAAATCACGAGAAATTCCACCAATATGGGGCGAGCATTACAAACGACAAGTCGCTTATCATCAGCAGAAAATTGACGAAGCCTGTAATGAAGCTGAGATTGCCCCTGATCTACATGACTCTGAAGCTACTAAGGCTGAATATGATTCTCTAAGTTGTTATCGACAGTTTTGTTTGGACAATCATTTGAGTTTGTCTGAGCATGGTCTGTACTGTGCTTGTTCAGGCAGCGCTAGAGACAATTTGACGATTCCCACTTTGGAAGGTGTTGTCGGAGATTTTGTTATTCCAATGGAAATGGTACTTAACCGCTTAAAATCAGAGTTTTCTTTTGCAAGGCATCTATATTTCGAATATGTAACTAAAGACAAAGATTACGATTTACTTCATGCTTCATGCTTTTCTGAGCTTTTTAATGATGAGTTACTAGGTATTGACGTTGAAAAACTAAGGACAGCATTTAGAGCATGCTTTGGAATTTTAGACAAAATAGGCATAGCTATTTGTGAACTGTTTGATCTATATCCTCCGAATGGAAAGGTATATTTCCAGAGCTTTTGGCAACTTGACAGCGACGACCGAAGAAATAAGTTTAATGAGCATAAGAGTGCAGGCCTGCTTGCATTATATAGCATTGCGACAGACTTAAATGATAGAAAAGGTGGTGAGTGGTCTTTCCTAAAGCAACTAAGAAATGACTTAGAGCATGAGTTTGTAGTTGTGCATAACACCAACGGGCCTAGTGACATATATAATTCATATGATTTTATGGGATATATCGTGCTCGTAGAAGAAGCACTATTTATCAATCACCTAGAGCGACTCTTGCAGTTAACAAGATCTGCTATATTCTCATTCGTGTTTGCAGTTCGCGATAAGGCCCTAAAACAAAAAGATGATTCGTATGTATATCTCCCTAACAGTATTCATCGTAAAGATTACAATTAACAAATCATATCTCAAGCGTTTAACGAAAGTTTATTGAAAGATGAAAATTATTAAAGAATATATACAGTCAGATGGTAAAAAACTAAGACTTAGTGAAGAGGCTGTCACGCATGTCTATGAAGGTAACTTTGTAGTAAGAACTCAGCAAGGTGATGACAATATGACTGTACTGAGAGGTGGTTTACATTCCTGTAGTGGATGGAACACCTTTAGAAAAAATTATTACAAAGAACTTTCTCACTTACACTTTTTCAACAGTAACATTCACAAATACTGGTATTACGCTAGAGAGCTTAGCAATGGAGTTATCACGTTAAGACTACCCAGAGACTTATTTGCGGGTAAAGCAGCTAAAATAACTATGTATCCAGACGATTATTATAAATCTGGCTACCTATGGAAAACTCTTTTCCCTAAGTATTATGATAGAAATGCTGTCATCGAGGCAATTGATGAGGCATTAGAGAATGAAGATATAACTCAACGAAGTAATGGTCAGATCATAGGTTATATCAATAATGATGAACCAATGAAAACTATGAAAATAGTTATTCAGTTCAAAGGAACGGAAATTAAATCAGCCTTCCCTGCATGGACTCAACCAAATAATGGTAACGTGGGAAAACCTTTCTCTCACTATGATAATATAGGATTTCTAATATCTCAGTCCACTGAGTATTTTGAAGATAATTATGATTTACAAAACGAAGTGAAAATTTCAGTTTTCGGAGAGAAAATTTCTCTTGATTATCGGCGTTTTTCAAGCTAGTTGTCACTACTTGCTTAATTATCAAGCAGCTTTTTTTTCTGGGTTCAGATGAACCTCTCCGATCGGCTCACAGTTCCTAATTTTCCCTGACCAGCGTTCTGGTCTTTTCTGACGATGTTCTATCAACACCTTTGCCCGATGCTCCAAGATCTGTTTGTCTTTTCCACTATGGCGCTCTGACGGTGTGACAAAGTTTAAGCGGCTATGTTTGTGTTCTGTGTTATACCAGACAACGAAGTCTGCTACCCAAGCTCGACATATGTCTAGACCACTAAAGCCTTTCGATGGCCAATTCGGCACGTATTTCAATGTGCGGAATAAGGATTCCACATACGGATTGTCATCGCTGACTCGTGGGCGACTGTAGGATGAGATAATGCCCAGCTCTTCCATCTTGGCTTTGAACATCAATGATTTCTGCATATTTCGGAGCATTCCGATCAGTCATTTCGGGATTATCCGATCACCCATTTCGGTTTAAACCGATCACTGATTCCGCGATTATCCGATCACTTTTAGCCTAACTCCGAAATCGGTGATCGGAATAGCGAAAACCGCGATCGGAATGCCCGAAATCCTTATTTTTTCTCTTTTAAATCAATAGCTCGTTATTCTTTACTTCTTAATCAAGAACGTAAGGAAGCGACAATGGCCAAAAAGAGAACTCCAATGAACAAAATCAAAGAGGTATTACGCCTTAAGTACGACTGCGGTCTCTCAAATCGCAGCATCGCTTCTTGCCTTAAACTCGGCCCGTCCACCATATCAGAACTCCTTACTCGCTTTAAACAAATCCAGCTTGGCTGGCCTCTACCCGAAAGTTGCAGTGATGCTGATCTCACGCAAGCGCTGTATCACGATAAGAAAACCAGTCGCGATAAAGTCATGCCAGACTTCACTCAATACGCTGTTGAACTCAGACGTAAAGGTATGACGAAAATGTTGCTCTGGCAGGAATATCATGAGCAATATCAAGAACAAGCTTACGCTTACACCCAGTTCTGTGAGCACTTCACGCGCTGGTTCAAAACGCAAAAGCGCAGCATGCGCCAGCTTCATGTCGCGGGTGATAAACTGTTTATCGATTACTGTGGGCCAAGGCTTCAGGTGGTCAACCCTGACACAGGAGAAGTGCGTGAAGCGGAAGTGTTCGTCGCGACCTTAGGCGCATCCAATTACACCTATGTTGAAGCCTTCCCGAGCCAAGGTAAGTCCTACTGGTTAGAGGCGCATGCTAATGCGTTCGAACACTTCGGTGGTGTACCACAGCTCTTGGTTCCCGATAATCTACGTAGCGCGGTCACCAAAGCCAATCGTTATGAGCCGAGACTTAACGACAGCTATCAAAAACTAGCTAATCACTATCAAACCGCCGTAATGCCAGCTCGTCCCTACAAACCAAAAGACAAAGCCAAAGCAGAGAATGCCGTGCTTCTAGTGGAACGCTGGATCATGATGCGGCTGCGACACCAAACCTTCTATACCTTCAAGGCGCTGAATCTCGCTATCCGAGAACTCATGAATGAGTTAAACCAACGTGAGATGAAACAGTATGGCGCGAGTCGTCAATCATTGTTCGATAAACTCGACAAGCCAGCGTTAAAGCCTCTCCCCAAACAGCGTTATCTGTATACCGAAACCAAGCGAGCCAAAGTTGGGCCTGATTATCACATTGAATATCACCGTCATTACTACTCGGTTCCCCATCAACTTGTTGGCCACTATGTTGAGCTAGAAGCCACCAATCGTCTGGTGCAGATCTACCACCAAGGTAACTTGGTCGCTCAACATCCACGCAGCCAACGAGAGCGAGGAAATAGCACCAACGCAGAGCATATGCCAAGTAACCATCAACATCAAAAGTGGTCCCCTGGACGCTTGCTCAACTGGGGAGCCAATATCGGCCCGGCTACACGAGAAGTCATCAATAAGATGCTCAACTCCAAACCTCATCCAGAGCAGTCGTATCGCTCCTGCCTTGGGCTGCTCAATCTGAGTAAAGCGCATGGTGAATCACGCTTAGAGCAAGCCTGTAAAGATGCGCTGATGCTGACAAAACCGAACTACACCTTCATAAACAATCTACTGAAAAACAATCGAGAAGGACAACTGAGCAAAGACAACACGAGCACGCCGAACCTTGTTCATAGCAATGTCCGTGGCCCGAACTGTTATCACTAGGAGAAAGGATATGAACACACTCAATAACCAACTAAAAACCCTGCGGTTGAGCCATGCGGCGAAAGCGTTAGAGCAGCAACAAGAGCAACTGACGACCTACGCAGAGCTGGACTTCGAGGAGAGACTAAGCCTGCTTCTGGAAAGCGAAATCTTGAATCGCAATCAGACCAAAATCCAACGCTTAAAACGACAAGCCAAATTAAGAGTGGATGCACAGCCGAGCCAACTCGTCTACAAGGAGGGACGAAACCTCAACCGTAAACAAATGAGCGAACTACTAACGGGCAGTTATCTACACAAGCACCAAAACATCTTGATCACAGGCCCAACAGGAGCAGGTAAAACGTATCTTGGTTGTGCACTGGCAACCAGTGCCTGCGACCAACAACAAACGGTCAGATACTACCGATTAACTCGCTTGCTTGATGACCTGACCGCAGGACGTCTGGATGGCAGCTATCAAAAACAACTTCAATCGTTGGCTAAGAAAGGCTTACTGATCCTCGACGACTGGGGGATGGAAAAACTGACTCAGGAACACGCGGGCCACTTATTAGAAGTGCTTGAAGATCGTTACCAAAACAGCAGCACAATCGTCATCAGCCAATTACCTGTAAAAGAGTGGTACAACATGATCGGCAACGCCACCGTCGCAGATGCTCTCATGGATCGGCTGGTACACAATAGTCATCGAATAGAACTGGGAGGTGAATCAATGAGAAAACTGGCGCAATCCGATCACTTAGAGTAAAAATAGGAAGAGAGAAAAATGACAGGATCAGGTGATCGGAATAAACCGAAACAAGCGATCGCAATCACCGAAATACGCAATTTCATTGGAGCGCCATTATCTGAATGCAAAACCAGAGACTGATTGAAGCATTGCTCTCGCATCAAGGTTCGTTGCAGTAACTGAGCGGCCAACTCTCCGCACTCTCGGTCATAGACGTCATACCCAACGATTTTTCGGCTATAAATATCTTCGATCATGTACAGATAATAATGCTGACCACGAACCCCAGACGGCATGTACGTAATATCCCAAGTGAAAACCTGATTCGGCCCTGTAGCGGTGTAACTTGTTGGTCTCGATGACTTTTTTCGACTACGTTGGCGACCTCGACGGTTAAGTTGACCTTCTGCTTTCAAAACCCGATAAAAACTCGATTCCGATGCGATATATTCACCTTTATCCAGTAAGGTTGGGACGATTTGACTCGGTGGTAGACTCGCGTATTCAGGCGCGTTACTGACTTCAACGATCAACTGTCTTTCTTGCTTTGAGAGCTTGTTTACTGGCTCTGGTCGTGTCGCTATCGGCCGTTGATCTTCCTGTATTTCACCGCTCTGATACCAGCGACGGTAAGTCCGTAAATCGATCTCAGCTTCATGACAGGCACTCTCTAATCGACAGCCGTTTTGGCGAGCCTCATGGATGAGTGCAACCAAGCTTTGCCTTTCATCGGTTGAGGTTAATCGTCCTCGGGCTCTTCCCCGTAAAAGGCTCTGAGCTTTTTTCTCAGCACCAGAAGCGCGGTGGTTTCTGCCAGCGCTTTTTCTTTGTAACGGAGTTCTTTCTTCAACTCTTTTATTTCATGTTTGTCCGCTTTTGCCTGTTTCTTGGCTTCCGCTTCTCGTTCTTTTTGAGTCATGAAGCCGTGCATACATTCGCTGCGCCACTCTTTGAGCTGCTCAGGATAAAGCCCCTTTTCACGACAATACTGACTTAGCTCATGCTCTGTCATGGAAAAGGTTTCAGCAACCACAGCTAACTTAGTTTGCGCTGACCACTGATCGGAGGAAGTATTACTATCTGGCACAACGGCTCCTGACTGTCTTAATGCGTTACGCCAATTATACAGGGTTGCTTCACTGATGCCTTCTTCTTTTGCGACTTCCGCCACTGAGCGAGAGTATGGAGGTAATAGTTTTTTCAATATAGCGTCTTTTCTTTCCTGCGGATAACGAGACATGATTTACTCTGTTACCGCCCCTAACTGGTTAAATTTTAACAGTGACAACTATCCTGCCAGAGGGGGTTATCTTCCAGATTACACACCAATAATTTTCACAAGACGTTCAAAAATAAATGGAAAAATCAAAGCTAGTGAGTGGGTTGAGTCTAGAAGGAAAGAGCTTTTATCGATAAGGTTAGATGATAAAGATAATGATAGACTATACGAGTATATTAATGACCACACTATATTAAAATATTATCCAGAAATAACATCTGGTGCATATTCAACCGCGCTGGATATGATTTTCGGAGACGAGTGCTTTCACAACTCTTTTCAAATAGTTCAAAATATAGTCGATGGTATGTATTATCTTCTTTATAGCAATCAGAAAGAAAGACTAATTAAAACCATTTGTAATGTGCTTGATAATATGGTGACGCACACCAACTTTGATCAATTGCTAAAAAGAAAATTATGTCGACAGTCATTTTGATTGTCACTTATCTAAATGACTCAGAGCTATCTTACAAATTCATTCTAGCACTTTCAACCTCACCGATTAGACGTGAAGCATATCTTGAATATAACTTAAATTCTATACACAAAAAGAAACTGCAAGTTCCTACAGAAACATACCCAGTAGAATTGGACTTTATAGATAACCCTAACCTAGACTTCCAACTAGAATATAAGGATTTTATTGAATTTCTTAAAGAACTTTATAGTGAAACATATACTTTAAATTTTGATGATGAAATACTAGATAACTTACTAAATGATGTAATTGATAATCAAGAGAAGAACTACAAACTTTTAATAATGATGCATTAAAATACTTCAGTAAGCAAGATTTCTTATCATTGTCATATCATATTGACAAAATATTAAGCTCTGCTCAAAAATATGAGCTTGGCGATTCATCTAATTAATTGAAAGTTGTGGGTTGATATTAAGAGATTATTGTAGGATTCAATTTGCACATAGGCAAAGAATAAATGCAAGATATATAAAATACAATGACTATGTTTCTGTTATATCTATTGATTATATAGATCATAACTTACTTTATGGAAAAATCCTCAAGCATGAGCGCATATCAAATCATTTGAACCTAACTAGGTTTACAGATGGTATGTTAGAGTTTGCTCTAAAAACAGAAGACAAAAATTTCGAAACGGATATTAATAACTTCAAGGCTCGTATAGGTAAAGAAAAACCACCTTTGCCAGAGATTATTTAGCTTATTCATATCGGGTAATACCCGATTTCAGATAATAAGTGCGACATTCATGGAAATATGTAGAAGAGGAAGCCAACTGCTGAAGTGGTACGCTCTTCTCGCCAAAGAAACAAGCAGTACTACCATGAATTATCAAACAGTTGACCGAAGGCAGAAGATACCAGATTTCTGCTCTTTTGGAACGGGGAATTTCGGTTCCTGAAATAGCTAAAACAGTTCAGTGCCACCGCTCGACGGTATACCGTGAGCTTAACGCGGTCGGAAGGGAGAGCATTATTGCCCTAACGAAGCCAGATGTCGTCTACCAAAAAGCGCAAAACAGCACGTAAATACCGAATACCAAAGGAACGTGTCGATTTTATCCGCCTTCTTTTAGAAACAGATTGGAGTCCAGAGCAGATTTCTAATGTATTAACGAAAATTGGTGCATCTGTCAGTCATGAGTGGATCTATCGCTTTGTTGCTCAAGATAAACGCTTGGGCGGTAAGTTATATCGTCACTTGAGACAAGGTCATAAGCGGTATCGCCGAGGTAAACAAGAGAAAGCTCCAGCGATAAAAAATGCCGTTTCGATTGATGATAGACCAAGCATCGTTGACAGTAAGGAGCGGTTTGGTGACTGGGAAATCGACACTGTGCTAGGTAAGCATGGTACAGGTGCAATGGTGACTATTTTAGAGCGTAAGACTCGATTTTACGTGGTACAGAAAGTGCCATCTAAGTCAGCGGATGATGTCACCAAAGCGACAATAGAGCTACTGAAGCCCTATAAGAAACATGTCCATACCATTACGGCAGATAACGGGCGAGAGTTTGCAGGTCATGAAACCATCGCAAAAGAATTAAAGGCTGATGTGTACTTTGCTCATCCGTACAGTTCTTGGGAGCGTGGGCTAATGAGAATGCGAACGGTCTTTTAAGGCAATATGTGAAGAAAGGAACCGAATCTAACGACAGTGACGGACATCGATATAGAGTTCGCTTTATCGCGGATAAATTACCGTCCGAGAAAGTGGTTTAGGCTTCAAGCAGGCAGCCATTATATTGAGGAGATGGCTTTAGCTTCTTGATATTGGAGAGTGTCGCACTTCGCAGTTGAATTCGGGGATTTCCTGTGTACTATACGAAAGTCGGTGCCGCTGTGAGTCATGAGTGGATCTACCGATATGTCGCTCAGGATAAACGCTTAGGTGGCAAGTTATATCGCCACTTGAGACAAGAACACAAGCGGTATCGTCGCGGTAAGAAAGAGAAAGCGCCAGCGATCAAGAATGCTATTTCTATCGATGATAGGCCAAGCATCGTTGACAGTAAGGAGCGATTGGGTGATTGGGAAATCGACACCGTATTAGGCAAACATGGCACTGGTGCTATGTAAGCGCCCCATGAACACACGGGGCGTTTTAGTGTGAGAAGTTCCACGGAAGAAGTGAGTCAATGTCGGGCTCTGCTTTCGCCAGCTCTTTCATGCATTTGACCATGTAATCGTACAGAATGAGTCCATTGGCTTTAGCCGTCTCGATGATGCTATAGAGTAATGCGCTAGCATCGGCGCCTCTTGATGTGTTGGCGAAGAGCCAGTTCTTTCGGCCAATGACCATCGATTTTATCGCACGCTCTGCTCGATTGTTGTCGATGGATACGTGCCCATCATCCACATAACGCACCAACTTTGGCCATTGACCCAAGGTGTATTTAATCGCTTTACCCGGTGGGCTGGATTCGAACACCTTTTGTGTCGTGAGCCATTGATACAGGTCGTCCAATATCGGTTTGGCGTGTGATTGTCTCTCTGACCAACGCTCTTCGGCTGACGACGGTTTTAAGCGAGCTTCAAGCGCATAGAGTTTTTGGATTTTTGCTAGCGCGATATCCACTTTCCCAGTCTTGCCTTTTCCCTGAAGCTTTTTTGCTTCCATGAACTTACGGCGAGCATGAGCGAAGCAACCAACGTTTGTCACTTGAGTGAGACCATCGTACGCCACATAACCATCGGTTTGCAGGTAACCCGAGTAATCGCCCAAGAAGTCCATTGGGCACGCTCTCGCGCGACTGTTTTGATAGTCGTACAAGACGATGTTTTTCATCTCCGGTAAACAAGCTTGCGGAGAGTCAGCGCCTGAGCAGTAAAGCCACATGTAACTGCGCTTCTCTTCTTGCAGAACATTCAATGGGGTTTCATCAGCATGCACCACCACTTGCTCAAGTAAGTGCGTTTTTAAGGCTTGGTACAAGGGTTGGAACTTCTCGCTCACTTGGATAACCCAGCGAGCCATAGTGGTTCTTGATAAGTCGATGCCCGATTGCGTGAACAAGGTTTCTTGTCGATACAGCGGCAAGGCGTACTGGTATTTACCTAAGATGATATTGGCCAGCAAGCTTTCTGTGGCGAAGCTTTTCGGGATAATGCTCTCGGGTGCTGGCTGTTGGTGAACGGGGTTAGTCTCACTGTGTTGCTCACAATGACGGCACGCGTATTTAGGACGAACGTAGTCGATAACTTTGAGAACGGCAGGCGTGAACTCCAGTTTCTCGCTACGGTCTTCCCCGATTTGATGCAGAGAATGTTGACAGCAAGGACACTGTTTATCGTGCTCGTCCAGGTCAAGAACCACGGTTTCGCGAGGTAAGTCTTTCGGTAATGGCTGGCGTTTACCACGGCACTTTGTTGTGGTCGTCGTGGTCACCACGTCTTCGTCGACGTTCTCCGCTTCGCATTCCACTTCATTAAAGAAGTCGCCCTGAGCTTCGTTATACGGTTTTAACGCTTCAGAGCGCTTGGCGAACTGACGGTCAAGTGCCAGTTTGAACTGCTCAATCAAGGATTGGCGCTCTTGTTGCCATTGTGATTCTTTTTGCTGCCAAGCTTCTTGCTCAGACATCAACGCCTTCACCATCGCTTGAAGTTCCGCGATGTTTTGGCTGTCTGGATTGATGTCGGGGGTCGTCTTTTTCATGGTCGTTATTGTACTGAATACCGATAAAAAAGGCTTGGTTTATCTGACTTTTATTGCCATTAACCCATTGTAAAACTGTCGATTTTTACCGATTTATGGCCGATTATTGTGAAGTCAGAAAGCAGTCTGTCGAGGTCAAATTGCGTTAAGGTCAACACCGTATTTTTCTCTTGCGTGGGCCACTTAAACTTGGCTTTTTCGAGGCGTTTATACCAGAGCGCATAACCCGTTTGGTCCCAATACAACGCTTTGATTTTATCGCGTTGTTTATTGGTGAAGAGGAACAATGCCCCTGAGCCTAGCTCAAGGTCGGTGTCGGATTCAATCAACAGCGCCAGACCATTGATAGATTTTCTGAAATCGACAAACTCGCGGTATAAATACACCACTGGCGCGGTCATCATGCGCTTCATGACAAGGCTCCAATCAACTCAGCAAGATAGTGTGGTGGCGTGCCTTGAGGAATACTCAATTCGATGTTATTTACTATCAAAGTCATGTTGGCTACCGACGTCTGGGTCACCTTGCGACAGGTGGTTTTTTCAATAATTTCGGCCTTAACGAAGCCGCTCTGAGTTGGAGATGGGTTAACACTCAACTGCTGCCGCTTAGCGTAAAACGTCGATACGCTAATGTCGTGTTTTTGGCAAAAATCTTGTTGTGTAAGCGAACTGGCTTGGCATTGCTCAATCAGAGAAAGCCATTCTTGATCGGTGCGTCGTTTATTCATGCCACATCTCCTTTGGATTGGAGATGTGATCATAGAGTGGGCAATGCGTGATTAGAATGTGGGGTTTGTGGTGCGCTTACGGTGCTATGGTGACTATTTTAGAGCGTAAAACACGATTTTACGTGGTCAAGAAAGTGCCATCGAAGTCAGCAGATGATGTCACTCAAGCCACCATAGAGCTACTCATGCCTTATAAGGAACATGTCCATACTATCACGGCAGATAATGGGAGAGAGTTTGCAGGCCATGAAACCATCGCAAAGGCGTTGGAGGCTGATGTGTACTTTGCCCATCCTTATAGCTCTTGGGAGCGTGGAGCCAATGAGAATGCGAACGGGCTTTTAAGGCAATATGTGAAGAAAGGAACCGATCTAACGACAGTGACGGACATCGATATAGAGTTCGCTTTATCGCGGATAAATTATCGACCGAAAAAGTGTTTAGACTTCAAGCAATCAGCCATTGTATTTGAGAAAATGGTTTTAGTTGCTTGAGATTGGAGAATGTCGCACTTCGCAGTTGAATTCGGGCATCTAGATGATTTATATGTTGAACCAGAGTGTCAAGGAAAGGGAATTGGCAAAAAAACACTCATTTATCTAGCTCAAATAGCAAAAGAAAAAGATTGCGCCCGCTTTGAGTGGTGGGCGCTTAAAACAAATGATTCTGCAATTAAGTTTTATTTGAATATCGGAGCACAAAAACTGGATGAAATTTCAGTATTCCGGTTAAATCAATCTCAAATTGAAAATTTAGCAAAAGATAACAAACCAATGCACGGGACAAGCGCGTGATAAGAGCGTTATGTGCTTGGAGGTAAAATAAGTATGGATGTCATAATCTTAAATGGTGCAAGCAGTTCTGGAAAAAGCTCGATTGCTAAAGAACTTCAATCGATTTTGCCTAGAAACTACTTACACATTGGCATCGATACATTCATCTCTATGATGCCAGAAAAGTCGAATTCACTAGATTGCGGTGATGGGAAATCTGACGGTTTTTACTTCCAACAAGAATTACTAGAAGGGAAAGTTGTCCAAAGAATCCAAAGTGGTTCATATGGTAGAAAAGTAAATCTGGCTTATCACTCCACAGTTAAGCACCTAGCAGATTTAGGTCTTGGTGTCATAGTCGATGATGTTATGGATGGCTCTAGTGAACAAAAGCTATGGAACCTCGCCTTAGGCTCAACAAGCACGCTGTTTGTCGGTGTTCATTGCTGTTTAGACGTATTAGTTGAACGCGAGAGGTTACGAAGTGATCGTGTTCAAGGCTCTGCTGTAGAACAAGCTTTGCGCGTCCATCAAGGCGTTGTTTATGACCTTGAACTCTCTACATAGAACGATACAGTGAAGGAGTGTGCGCAACACATAGCAACGCACATAACAAGATAATTGGACTCCCGCTCTAATCACAGATTAACCTTTGAGTGAGTCAAACTGTTGGAGGAAAGCAATGAAAACGTCAATGATTGGCGTTGATTTAGCCACTAAAGCTATCCAAGTGTGTCATGCGTTAGTTTTAGTGGGTAAGGGACTATGTAGAAGTCTTATTATTGCATGCCTCACCTTAATAAAGCGTTATAAAATATAATCATCCATCGCATGGAAAGGAATTGATAATGATTGTACTTAGGGAAATGCGAACAGAAGAATACCCAGGTTACTGTCAGTACTTTATCGACGACTACAGTCGGGAAATCGCTGAAAATTATGGACACTCGATAAATGTGGCGAATGAGCTGGCTAAAAAAGAGCTGTATCGTTGCTTTCCTAATGGTTTACAGGGAAATGAGCATTCATTGCTATGTATCGATGCAGAGGTTGATGGGCAGACAAAGCGAGTCGGTTATTTGTGGCATTCCATTGACGTTGTAGACAAGTCGAGCTTTATATATGATTTCTTTGTATCCAATGAATACCGTGGTTTGGGGTATGGAACTCAAGCTATCGCTGATTTGGAAAAAAAACTACAAGACGTGGGTGTGAATCAAATAAAACTAAGAGTCGCGTATCAAAATAAGCGTGCACTCAAGCTATATCAGGAAGTCGGGTTTGTGATTACTGCCTTCAATATGTCCAAAAATATTGGTATGTCGTAGTGACAACAGTGCAAGTGACTTAAATTGGACAAAAATCGCTGGCGTTTGTTCGCGTCTTAATAATCTTAGTTTAAACCACTTGAGCGCCGCTCAGTAGAGCGTTATATGGTTGTGAGGGACATTGACATGGAAGTGGTAGAGGCCAATCCTGATTTGGCTCCAATATTAGCGAATTACGCGAAAGAATGCTTAGAGGCGGGTATTCCTCGGTATTCCGGAGTGGATCAAAACCCGAAAGCGTATTTATTAGGGTTGATTGAACGTTCTAAGGCAACGGCTGAGTTAACAAACGGTTATTTGCCCAGCACAACGTACTATTGTTTAGCAAACTCTAAAATCTTAGGTGCCATCCGAGTTCGCAAAGGCACCAATGCCAAAGTAGAAAATGTCATTGGTCATATTGGTTACGAAACGAGACCGTCAGCTCGTGGTAAAGGCGTCGCCTCTTTTCTCCTCGCTTGGGTGCGCGATCACGTTGTCACTGACGCAGTTATTGTGACTTGCTCAATGGATAATCCTGCATCTCAAAAGGTCATCGAAAACTGTGGTGGCGAATATCTCGGTAACTACGTAACGGATAGCGAGGGTACAGTAAGGCGCTACCGTCTAGCACGTCGATGAGAACGATTTGGGGAAGTAACTGAGCTTATAAAAGGATGATGGCAATGAACAATAAAAATATGGCGCGCTATGTTGCGAGGTTTTTGATGGTATCTTGTATGCCATTGTCTGCGGCCTATGCTGAGAATCGAATTGATATTGTACGCGCGGATGCGCCTGAGCTTGCGGCGTATGGTAACCAGACGGTCGGCGTTAGACAGTTAGAGTTTGTCCATAAACATCAGATTGATGTTTTGAATACCGAGCGAGATAGACACAAGGATGATGCGTTTCCCTATTACGACCGTCCGTTAACGGTTGAGACTTGGTATCCTGCGGTGTCTAATGCCAAAGGGTCACATGTGTTGAATGTGTATGCACGTGATGGTAAGACAAAAATCGCCCTGCATGGACGCGCTATTGTGGGAGCGAAGCCGCTTAAATCTGATAAAGCTTTTCCTCTTGTCATTCTCTCCCATGGCTACCCAGGTAATCGCTTTTTAATGTCACCCATCGCCGAAAATATTGCCTCAAAGGGTTATGTTGTGGTGGCTATCGATCATACGGATTCGACGTATCGTACCTTAGGTGATATCAGCTCAAGTATTGTTAACCGTACGAAAGATCAGTTGTTTATTATTGACCAAATCAGTCAGTTAGCCAAAGATCCCACTTCCTATTTTTATCATCTTGTGGACGCCAATAATACAGGCATTATTGGTTATTCTATGGGCGCTTACGGCACAACGGTGACCGTAGGGGGAGGGTTAACCTCTTATGCCGTCCATCAAAATGAAGGTTTTTTTTCGGCACCGACGGGAACATTAGACCCATATTTAACGGGCAGTGCTGAGTATCTTGAGCTTGCCGATGATCGCATAAAAACAGCCGTCACCTTCGCTCCGGCGGGTATGAATAACGGCTTTATGGACGCGCAAACGGCGAAAGGGATTCGTGTTCCCATGTTGATGATTGCTGGATCAAAAGACGACATTGTGGGTTATGATGATGGGGTTCGCGCATTGTGGAAAGCGGCGACAAGTGTTGATCGCTCCCTGTTAACCTTTGAGTATGCCAATCATAATGCTGGGGCTCCTATGGCGCCGCCAGAGGAAATGTATCAATTCGATCCTGATTTAGGGTTTAACTTCTCCATGCATTATCTAGATCCTGTTTGGGATAACGTGCGAATGAATAATATTTCGACGCATTTCATTACCGCTTGGTTAGGTAAGTACCTTAAACACGATGACAGTATGGCCGCCTATCTCGATGTGGTACCACATTCTAACGATGGTCAATGGGGCAAGGGCGTGAACAGTGCCGACCATACTTATTGGAAAGGTTTTCCGAACCGCACAGCGAGTGGATTACGATTTGAAACGTTAGTAGCACAATAAAGCGTCACTTCCTCGGCGTTGGTAATCACTATTGTTGATAGTGACCCTTCAGCTTGCTCAATCGCGAATGGGAATAGGGAGAAACTGTCATTTATCGTCTAGGGACAGACCTGAGAACGCCTATGTCTGATTGAGCGGAAGAGACAATTGAATCGTGAGCTGACCGGAACAGTTTTACGCCAAAGACGTCACTTGTTTTGGTATAAGAATTTTCTCGCTCGTCATAAAAAGGCGAACCGTTAGGTTCGCCTTTTTTGATTCAAGTTAGCTTGCTACTTGCTTATAGTGACAAGTGCTTGAGATTACTCATAACTCTCGATGCTTGGGCATGAGCAGATTAAGTTACGGTCACCGTAGACGTTATCAACACGGTTGACCGTTGGCCAGTATTTAGAGGCTTTGCTGTGTGGCGTAGGGAAGCAGGCCACTTCGCGAGAGTAGGCGTGCGGCCATTCCTCACTCATGAGATCCGCTTGGGTGTGCGGCGCATTCACCAATGGGTTTTCTGCTAGGGTCCACTCGCCAGATTCAATGCGAGCAATCTCGTTACGAATGCCAATCATGGCATCACAAAAACGATCAATCTCGACCAGATCTTCCGATTCTGTTGGCTCTATCATCAAAGTGCCAGCCACCGGGAAGGACATGGTCGGCGCATGGAAGCCGTAGTCTATCAAACGTTTGGCGATATCTTCTTCACTAATGCCGGTCGCGTCTTTTAACGGACGAATATCGATAATACATTCGTGTGCGACTCGCTCATTTTGGCCTTTGTACAACACAGCATAGTGTGGTGCGAGGCGTTCCATGATGTAGTTGGCATTGAGAATCGCGGTTTTAGAGGCTTGGGTTAAACCGTCACCGCCCATCATTGCAATGTAAGCCCATGAAATCGGCAAGATCGACGCACTGCCCATATCCGCGGCAGAAATGGCGTACTCGCTACCGTCGACACCATGTTCGATGTGGCCGGGTAAAAAGTCGGCTAAGTGCGCTTTTACACCGATAGGCCCCATGCCAGGTCCGCCGCCGCCGTGCGGAATACAGAAGGTCTTGTGTAAGTTAAGGTGAGACACATCGGAACCAATAAATCCTGGTGAAGTGAGCCCAACTTGCGCATTGAGGTTGGCACCATCCATGTAGACTTGTCCGCCTGCGTCATGAACTTTGTCACAAATCGTTTTGACTTCCGTCTCGTATACACCGTGGGTTGATGGGTACGTGATCATAATGCATGAGAGATTATCCCGATGCTTAGCGATTTTCTCGTCGAGGTCGTTGAGTGAAATATTGCCGTTATCATCACATTTTACTACGACCACTTTCATCGATACCATTGATGCCGAGGCTGGGTTTGTGCCGTGTGCCGAGCTGGGGATCAAACACACATTGCGATGCTCCTCTCCGCGGCTGCGGTGATAGCGTTGAATCGCAATTAACCCCGCATATTCTCCAGAAGCCCCAGAGTTAGGCTGTAGTGAGAAGGCATCGTAGCCTGTAATCGCACATAGTTTTTCTTTGAGATCGCTTGCCAGTGCTTGATAACCCGCCGTTTGTGCTTGTGGGGCAAACGGGTGTAGCTGGTTGAACTCTGGCCAAGTAATCGGCAGCATTTCCGCCGCTGCATTGAGCTTCATGGTACAGCTACCGAGTGGAATCATACCGTGTGTTAATGAGAAATCTTTGTTCTCGAGCCGTTTTAGATAACGCATCATTTGCGTTTCACTATGATGGGTATTAAATACGGGATGAGTCAGATAGTCACTGGTACGGCGACAGCTCTCAGGAATGGCGGCGAACTCATTGTCGGCAATGTGTGCAGACAGGGTTTCGACGGTCGATTTCACCCCAAAGGCCGAGAACAGTAAGTGTAAATCGGCGTCTGAACTGGTTTCATCCAAACTGATGCCTAAACTGCCATCATACAAACGCACGTTAATCCCGTAAGATTGAAGTTTATTGTAAAGCGCGCCAGTTCGTTCGGTCGTCAGCACCGTTAAAGTATCGAAGAAGTGATGATGTGCAAGCTCAAAACCCGTTTCCGTCAAGCCAGCGGCGAGTATGGCGGTAAGGTGATGAGTACGACGAGCAATGGTTTTTAGACCCTCAGGTCCATGGTATACCGCATAAAATCCAGCCATGTTGGCGAGTAGAGCTTGTGCGGTACAGATATTGGAGGTGGCTTTCTCGCGGCGAATATGTTGCTCACGAGTTTGCATCGCCATGCGCAATGCAGGACGTCCCTTTGCATCGACTGACACACCAATAACGCGACCTGGCATCGTACGTTTGTATTTATCTTGGGTGGCCATGAAGGCGGCGTGGGGGCCACCGAAGCCTAAAGGAACGCCGAAACGTTGTGCACTTCCGATGACCACATCCGCGCCCATTTCACCCGCCGGTTTTAATAATGTGCTGGCGAGAAGATCGGTCGCGACCGTGACGAGCGCTTTTGTTTGGTGTACCTGTTCAATCAAAGGGGTCAAATCGACGACTTCACCACTGGTCGTTGGATGTTGGAAGAGCGCGCCAAACACGTCATGTTCAGTCACGGTATGCGCAGGGGCCACAATGACATCAAATTCTAAAAACTCAGCGCGAGTTTTGACCACTTCAATGGTTTGTGGATGCAAATTATCAGCGACGAAGAAGGACTTGCTTTTGCTTTTTCCTGCTCGTTTACACAGTGCCATGGCTTCAGCTGCGGCCGTCGCTTCATCCAACAACGAGGCATTGGCAATGTCCATTGCCGTCAGATCTGTGATCATTTGTTGGAAGTTTAATAACGCCTCTAAGCGACCTTGAGAAATCTCTGGCTGATATGGGGTATAGGCGGTGTACCATCCTGGGTTTTCTAATACATTACGTAATATAACGTTGGGCGTAACGGTATTATAGTAACCTTGACCGATGAAGGTGCGTTGCACCACGTTCTGCTTCGCAAATTCTTTGAGGGTCTGCATCATGCATGGTTCACTGAGAGCACTGCCCAGTTCTAATGGAGATTCCAGACGAATGGCGGCTGGCACCGTTTCATCAATCAAGGCATCGATTGATGCGGCGTTAATGGTGTTCAGCATACGCGCTTCGTCTTGCGCGCGAGGGCCGTTGTGTCGGCGAATAAACTCGCCAGATGTGCTTAAACTTTTGAGTAAATCAGTCATTGCTACCTTACCTGTGATCTTGCTCAGCCAATGACTGAGCAGAATTCACCACTGTGACTAAGTCAAGATAGCCACAATCGGCGGCTATCTAACAAATGAGGAAGTGAGTCGATCAGTCTTCGTCTGCTTCCAATGCCGCCATATAATCAGCCGCGTTTTTGAGATCGTCTAATTCTTCCGCGTCATTCATTTTTAGGGTCGCAATCCAGCCATTCTCGTAAGGTTCGTCGTTCACCAATTCTGGACTGTCTTCCAAGTCTTCATTGACGGCAACCACAACACCAGAGACCGGCGCGTAAATGTCAGAAGCCGCTTTGACCGATTCCACCAAAGAGAATGCATCGCCAGCATCGAATTCGCTGTCAATTTCTGGTAGTTCAACAAATACCACGTCACCTAAGAGTTCTTGGGCGTGATCAGAGATGCCAACTGTGACGGTGCCATCACCGTTATCGCGAACCCACTCGTGGCTTTCTGTAAACTTTAATTTGTTGTCCATTACTTGTTTCTCCAATAATTATCGTCTGAACGATTCAATATAATATTACGTCAAAAAAGGTATTCGAGGTTGTGTCGAAGGAAGGTATTGGTGTGGCGATCCGCCGTCACCCTCATCCGTATGCATTGGCGACCATGCCAGATTGATAAGCCCGCCACAAAAGTGAGAAGTACGAATGCTAATTGATTCTGAGGAATGCGTGGTGACAGTATCGCCACACAAAAAGCGTGAATCGAGCGAAAAAGCACACCATTGACGCTAAGGTAACGTTTGCGTGAGGCAAAAATAAAAAAAGAGCATTGAATGAAAAGTGCGGATATAAGCAAGATGCCCGCGTACACATTCCAGCGTAAAGCGCTTAAGGTCGGGGTAAGCTGTGATAAATCGTGTCTCACTGTCACTCATCCAAAATCTTTCAAGTGATCGCCACTTGAATAAGAAACTTCGTTCTATGCATTCATCCACGTGTCTGCTAAACGCCTTATGAGCAGAACATACTATGTGGCTGAATAATGATCAATAAAAAAGGTTTCTTATAGGAAACCTTTTTGCATGTGTGTTAGAGATCGCACATTATTTTAAGGAAAGCGTGTAAGGGGAGAATGTTTCATGCAATATAGCAAGTGAACGAGTGAATTATGGTGTAAATACAGGCATGTCTAAAACGATAGTGGATGAGTATCCTTCGATGAAAGTCGCGAGAGAATCGGAAGAAAAAGCAGAGGTTACGCCATTAAAACTGGGGGAGCGAATCAAATCGATTCGCACCAAACTGGGCATGACATTAGAAGAAGCCAGCCAACAAACCGGATTAGCACGCTCCACGTTGAGCAAGATCGAAAATGAGCAGATTTCACCGACGTTCCAAGCCATGCAAAAGTTAGCACATGGTTTGCATATTGATATGCCTCAACTGTTTGAGCCACCTAAGAAAATTCAAGCGACAGGGCGCCGTGACATTACCAGAAAAACGATGGGTAAACCGCACCCGACACAGACCTATGAACACGAACTGCTGGCAACGCAACTCTCAAAGAAAAAAATGATGCCATTTAAGAGTCGGGTACGGGCGCGCGCATTTTCTGAGTATAGTGATTGGATACGGCATGGTGGGGAAGAGTTTTTGTTAGTGCTCAGTGGAGAGATCACTTTTTATTGCGAATTTTATGAGCCCGTTACGCTTAATGAAGGTGACAGTGTTTATTACGACGCGAATATGGGGCACATGCTGGTTTCAACCAGTGCTGAAGATGCATTAATCTTGTGGGTGACCAGTGCGGGTTAGTCAATAAAGTTTCTTATAATAAATGCAAACGATTGCTTTTGGAGTTGATTTACTGAAGAATAACCGTAAATCAACATGTTTACGATGGAATGGAGCTGTTACCTAATGGCATACGCATGGCGGGGTTCGCGATACACGGTGTACGGTAATGGATGATAAACATTATTGAAGGACGGAAGCGGTGACTATGAAAGGCCGCTCGTTGTAGGAGTAGGGAGTAAACCATGACGAAAGCGACGGATGCTGAATTTATCCTGTTAGAGAAAACGCCACTTTATGCTGAACACATTGAAGCGGGTGCCAAAATGGTGGCGTTTGCAGGGTATGAGATGCCAGTGCAGTATCCACTGGGGGTGAAAAAAGAGCATCTGCATACTCGTGATGCGGCTGGCTTGTTCGATGTCTCTCATATGGGACAAATTCGCCTTAGTGGCAATGAGGCTGCTCAGTATTTAGAGACACTGGTTCCGGTGGATGTGGTGGATTTGCCTGTTGGTAAGCAGCGTTATGCGTTTTTTACCAATGAACAAGGTGGGATTTTAGATGACCTGATGATCGCGAATATGGGCGACCACTTATTTCTCGTCGTCAATGCAGCCTGCAAAAACGCCGATATTACTCATCTTAAATGTCAGCTTCCGGCCGATATCGCTATCGATGTATTAGAGGATTATGCACTATTGGCTTTGCAAGGGCCCAAAGCGGCTGACGTTTTAGCACGCTTTCAGCCCGCGGTCAGTGACATGCATTTTATGGACATACAAAAGCTTGAGATTAACGGGATCGAGTGTACAGTCAGTCGCAGCGGTTATACTGGAGAAGACGGTTACGAAATCTCGGTGCCTGCCACTCAGGCTGCCTCACTATCACAATATCTAATGGCCTGTGAAGAAGTCGAATGGATTGGCCTTGGCGCCCGTGATTCGCTTCGTTTAGAGTGTGGATTATGCCTCTATGGTCATGATTTAGATACGAGCACGACTCCGGTTGAAGCGGGATTGGTTTGGGCTATCAGTCCTAAGCGTCGTAAAGGCGGTGAGCGTGAAGGGGGGTTCCCGGGCGCTGAGATTATCTTGCCACAAATAGAGTCTCGTGATGTTCAACGCAAACGGGTTGGCTTGGTTGGATTGACCAAAGCCCCCGTCCGAGAGGGAACAGTGCTGCTGAATGCCGAGGGACATGTGATCGGTCGGGTAACCAGTGGTACCGCTGGGCCAACAGCAGGAAAACCTGTGTCAATGGGGTATGTTGATGCTGAGTATACGGCATTAGATACTGAAATTTTTGCGGAAGTCCGAGGCAAACAGCTACCGATGTTGGTGACTCGCATGCCATTCGTACCACAGCGTTACTACCGCGGCTAAATAGACGTAATGCGCCACAGCTTGTGTGGCGCATTATCCCTGAATAGCGCGTTGATGAAAAAGCATTAAGCCAATAACGTTGCTAATTTATATAAGATAATTCACTAGAAATCTTCTAGAATAGAAGCATGAAGTTTTAATCTAGTCGGTCATCAAGTGAAAATACTCTCTAAATTCTATGTACTACTGGCTCTGCTCACGGTGCAGGCCCATGCGTATCAAATTAAGCCGCAAATTATTAATGGCGATAACGTCAATATTAATAATTATCCTTCTTTCGCGAGCTTATTTTTATATCTCAACCCTAACTTTTATTCATCACAAAGTTTTTGTGGCGCGACCATCATTAATGCGCGGTTTGCGTTGACCGCTGCTCATTGTGTGGTGGGAAACGATAATGTCTTAAAGTACACCGTGGTCTCTCCACAAGTAGAAGACGAGTCGTAGTTCCCTGATGGCAATATACAATTTTCTCGGGTGAAAGCATTTTATTATCCGGATGGCTTTATCGACAAACCACCCTTCAGCCAAGATATTGCGCTGTTAGAGTTAGAGCAACCGCTTAACATCAGTGATTACTCAAACTTGCTGAGCTTTACGTATAATGATGGTTATCCTTCAGGTGGGGATTACGTGGCGATTGGTCATGGGCTGACCTACGGGACAGAGCCGTCAGGCGCGAGTGCGTCGACGCTCTTGAAAACGTCACTGACGTTTGTGGATAGAAGTACTTGTCGCAGCAGTTTTTATTCCTCAGTAACCGATTCACAGATTTTTTTCGACGGCGCTCTCGATAGTGGCGATGACTACAAACACGCCACCTGTTCCGGTGATTCTGGTGGTCCGGTGTACCTATTGGAAAGTGGCGTTTATAGACAAATCGGGCTTACCAGTTATGACTCGTCAGTATGTGGTGATAAAAGTGCGCCAGTGGTGTCCGTATTCACTGAGCTCTTCGATTTTCGCAGTTGGATACAAAATGTCATGGCTGGACAGGTGCGCGCACAATATTATGTGGCGACTGTCGATGGCAAGCGGGTGGTTTCTGCAGGAACGCCAGTCGTGGTGCCATCATCCAGTAGCGGCGGAGGCGGTAGCATAGGTATTATCATGATTTTGGGCCTATGTGGATTAGTATGGGTACGACGTTACGAACGGGTATAATGCAAAACGCCGTGGCGTCTTCTCTACGGCGTTTTTGATTTTTGGCCTGAATTGACTGATTCAAGACTGAGTGTATAGGGAATAACGACTGGCTGTTGCAATGGATAGGGGTTTGGATAACCAGTAGCCTTGTAAGTAGACCGCGCCTAGTGACAAGAACTTCTTATACATGGCTTGATCTTCAATCCCTTCAACAACGATATGAATCCCGTTTGCTCGGCTGAGATTAATAATGAAGGCGAGATAGTCGTGCATGGCGTTATTTTCCATGCTTTTCACTGCCATAGAACGGTCGATTTTAATTTGATTCAATGGCAAATCGAAGAAACTGTTCATGGAGCTAAAGCCAGTGCCGAAGTCATCCAAAGCCAGCTGAAAGCCAATGTCGCTTAACTTGATTAACTGGTTTATCGCATTGCGGTTGCCATCGAGCACGACCGTTTCCGTCAATTCTAAAACGATTGAAGAAGGGACAATCCCAATTTGTTTGGCGATAGATTGAATATTTTCGGGGAAAGTGAGTTCCAACAGTTGTAGGGCCGAGACATTGACGTTTACTTTTACTGACGTGCCGTGTTGCTTGTTGTAGCGTACGATAAACTGGCAGGCTTTGCTAAATACTTGATAGCCTAATTCGCTAATCAATCCTTTCTTTTCCGCGATAGGGATGAACTCGTCAGGATAGATTTCCCCAAATTCTTTGGAGCGCCAACGGACTAAGGCTTCAAAGCTCGATACCTCTCCAGATTCCGCATGTATAATGGGCTGAAATTTTACTTTCAATGACTTGGAGTTTAATGCCTCTTTTAAGCCTCGCTCAATGAAGAAAAAGCGATCGACTTGACGCTGAGTCTTGCCTGCATAGATTTCGATTGGTGACGCTTGTTTTTCTCGTGCATATTGGCAAGTCCGAGATGCGATATTAATGATTTGCTCGGCATTGATGTCATTACTGATCTTAGGATAGACGCCGATATTCATTTTATCGCCGTATAAATGACCATGCTCATTCATTGCACGCGCATACTCTTGATGTACCGTTTGACACAGTCGTTGGAGCTCCGCGCTGTCATTATGGTCACGAATCAGAACGACGATATCATCAGAACGGATTTGATAGCACTCAACGACGCCATTAGGAATGGTTTGGATAGCACCTAAAATATGCTGCAGCAAATGTTGCGAAACGTCGGAGCCGTACTGATTAAAATAAGAACGCAAATCATCAATCGCGATGTATAATAACGTATAATCAATGTCGTCTTTTTTTGCGTTCTCAATATCGATCAAGAGCTTTGCTCGATTCGCTAAGCCAGAAGCGCTGTCATAGTAAGCGGTTTGCCGAAGATACGATTCAACTAGCTTTTGGTCGGAAATGTCGCAATGACGCCCGACCATGAATGTCTCACCGTTTTCCGTTTTTGATACGACGTTAGACTCTATCCAAGTGTATTGACCATTGAACTTACGCAAACGATATTGGAAGTTTTTTTGCTCACCAGGTAGGAGATGAGTTATGAAATCCGTAAACACCTTGTCAATAATGTGTCGATCAAGCGGGTGGACAACGGCAACCCATTCTTCATAAGTGATTTGCGTATTCTTAAACCCAAATTGCGTATAAAAATCAGGGGTGAAAAATGTGAGGATGCCTTGGTTGTCCAAATGAAAGAGCCCTTCAGAAAAAACTTCCAAAATATGATTGAAACGCTGCTTATGTTCTGGAGATAAATTCTCCAAGGATAATCCATGATGGCTTAATGACATGCTTTCCTACTACCGAGATCAAGTATCACAATTGAACGTACAAATATGATGCATCAACTGTATTAGCGCAGAGTGTAACATAATTGAATTCAATTATAGCTCATTAATTATATCAAACTAAATAGTGGGATTATTGGTGTTCTAGCGTGATGGCGCCATACGCTTTTGTTCCCCATAATGGGACGGTTGATAGGCTGTGTTTGAACGACCCCGATGTCTCTTTGGTTGTATAAGAAATATACATCAGTGTCTGGGTTCTTACATCAAAAATACGGCGAATTCTCATACTCTTAAAGAAGATACTTTTGGATTTTTTAAACAGGACTTCGCCGGATTTACTTTTATCAATATTGGTGAGCATCTCCGGGGTAATTTCGCCGGTTTGACGACAGGCAATGGAGCTATCGCTAGGATCGGAAAAGCTTAAATTGGCTTCTACCGAGGCCACATGACAGGTCACGCCAGGAATGTCGGGATCTTTGAGAATATCTATTTTGAGATCTTTCGTGGTAAACATGCCCAAGCTGACATCGCCAACTTCGTTATTATCACAGCCGTTTAGAATAAAGGCGAGTAAGCTGACACTGAGTATTTTCTTTAACATAAATGGATATCCATATTTTATTTTTAATGATAGCAGTCGGCGTTTTATATCCCAAGGTCCGGATTGCAAACGTTTATGACTGAATGACTTGTAGAGTATAGGAATGGTCAGTATGCTTCTACAGGTAAAATCGTTATATTGTGAATAAATAACCAGAAATAAGAGCGCCTATGAATGTGTCTATGCCGACAATTGTCGCAGTAAAAAATCAATGGTTACATCAGCAGGTGGAAGTAGAGCATCCCACGTCGCAAAGTTTACGGGGGCGTGCGCTTTATCAATCATTGCTTGAAACTCAGGCAGTAGAGCCATGTGAAGCTGAGCCCGTTGCGCTATCTGGTGATGACCTCTATTTAGTGGATTTTCATCGTCTGACCATTTTATTTGCGATGCTTCAATCACAACGTGTCGATGGCGAAACCGCACAAGCGGAGTTGCTCGAATTCTTTGCTCAAATTATTTTGTCGGCTCCCTGTGAACTCTATATTGGTTTTTGTGATGGGCAGCCTTGTGCGGCGGCAATGGTCACCGACTATCAGCAAGAGTGGCTGATCTCAGATTGTGTACTTACGCCTAATTCTCGCTTTACGCAGCAACAAGATCTTATCAACGCGATTGTCACGTTAAAAGCGACACACAGCAAGCGTCCTCAACAATTATGGTTGGAAACCTCCCAGCGCTAAAATGCGTCAGATTTCTCACTTTTTCTCGTATTGATTTTCATCGCCAGTTTAAATTAGTGACTTGCTTTGAAAATTCGGCGATTGTTAAACGTAATCGTCAGAGTTGTTAACTGTATCGTTATTCCAACATCGTATGCCGCTAAACTAAAGAAAAGTCGGGGGGTATACCATGAATAAGGTCTCAATTCGCTGCGTGATATTTGATTGTGAAGGCACATTGATTGATAGCGAAACATTGTGTTGCCAGGTTCTGCATCAATTGTTTCGAGAAAAAGGCGTGATACTTCCCATGGATCAAGTAATGGCTCAATTTGACGGTGGGAAGAGTGCCGACATTTTGATGCGTTTGTTGGATTATATGGAGCTGAATTGGGATGTGGATGAACTCGAACAAGCGTACCGAGAACAAACACAGCGACTATTTGCACAGAAATTAGCCCCGATGGATGGGGCCGTTGAGCTACTCGCGCGGCTTGATGCGCACAACATTGATGTGTGTGTAGCCTCCAATGCACCAAAGCATAAAACGTGTCGGTTACTTGAGCTAGCGGGACTTTCTGCACGTTTTAAAGACCGAGTCTTTTCTGCATTTGAAGCCAACAGTTGGAAACCAGAACCCGACCTTATCCACTATTGCGCAATGAGTATGGGGTATCGTTTATCGGAATGTATCTACATTGACGATACTTTCCGTGGCGTCACCGCCGGGTTAAATGCCGGAGTGCAAACCTATCATTTGCAAGCATTACATCGCGACGAGGTCATATATATCCCGGATTGCCATACCATTCGCCATTTCAATGAACTCTACGATGTATTGTGCTTACGAGAATTGGCCTAGTGCGTTAGGATGAATGCTCGTTGTAAGCGCACATCGGGATGCGTGTTGTTCAGTGTGATAAATAAGCGGAGGAAGTATGGGAGCGGAGCGGTATTGCGTGGTACTGACGACAACAGACAATGAGGTGAATACGCAAACGTTGATTACCTCGTTACTCGAGCAACGTTTGGCGGCTTGCGTACAAACCCTGCCGATTAATAGCCATTACGTCTGGGAAGGAAAGGTGTGCCAATCTCATGAAACCTTGTTAGTCATCAAAACTCAGTACGACTGTTACAGCGATGTCGAGCGTTTAATTGCCTCACTGCATACGTACGACGTCCCAGAAATTATTCAATTGCCGATCGTTGACGGTTTTCACCCTTATCTTGCGTGGATACAACACCATACCCAGAAACAGTGATGTCATTAAGGGGATCATTGGTCAGAGCGATGCATTCATGAGGTCATTGTCTCAAAAACGGCTATTGGTTGACACATCCTTCGTATTTTCAATGGGCCATCGTGATGCTTGTTCTATTCTTTCAAGTAACTGATGCGTATTTAGTGTCAAGGTGGTGACAGTTGCGAACATAACTGCCAACCTACTAGATGAGCTTCTTAATGGGGTAACATTTGGGAGCGTCGGTTCGACGTCGATGAGTCGTGACGTGTGTGATGTGCGATGAATTGATGTATCACGATTGGTAAGGACCAATCTTACTTGCAATGGATGCACTATGTTAGACACTCAACCTATTTTAGTGAAATCACAAACCGAGATGGATAACCCATTAGTTTGGCCAATATTCGAAGTGCTGAAACAAACCCCTTCGGGGTGGAAGGTTCATACGCTATCGGCTCACCTTGGCGAACTGGGTTTTATGCCCAAGCTCGATGACTCGCCAGAGAAAGATCTGTTTAAACGCAATTTTCTGATCATGAACGCGTTATTCCAATTGCAGGAAACGGTGTATCCGGAGAAATGGCTGCAGGTGGAAGCGATGGAGATTGAGATGAAGCCCATGTTTCGTCGTTCGATTCACTATATTAATCTCGATGATCCACTACGCGACTATTATATGGAGTGGGCTAATTATGAAGCGAACGCTGGAGAAGTGAGACGATTACTGAATGAATTTTGGACTCGTTATCGTCGATTTGTCGGTGGTGATGAGCCTAAAGAGATCAACTTTAGTCGTGCACAAGCATTGCGTTTGTTTGAATTGAATGAGGCCGCGACAGACAACGAAATTCGGAAAACGTGGCGTAAACTTGCGATGCGTTGGCACCCAGATAGAGAAAAAGGCGATGCAGAGCGCTTTCGCGTGTTATGCGAAGCTTGGAATATTCTTAGAAAAGACGTGTAATGGCGGAATGAGCGGCCTACAGATTTTATATTCTGTGGGCCGCTGACGCTTTATTGTGCTTTAAATTGCGCTTGGCGCATGCGGTTTAATACGGCCATGACGTCAAGTAAACGGGGTTTGGCCAGATCGCCATGTTGTGGAATTCGGTGATACCACTCGGCGTCGTCAAGGAGGTGAGCGATGGTTTCAATAGGATTCGAGGTCCACTGAGGTTGCTGAGCAAGCAGCGTCCATAACCAGCCGATACAATGCAATTCATTGCCGCTTTCAAGTTGCTCTAAGGCCGAGACATCGACCTTTTCTTTCCCAAAGCGTAAAGTTTTTTTGTCGGCTACATTTACCCGGAACTTGCCGTCTGACAAAATACTTTGCAAGCTGCCACAATGAAAGGGGCGGGCAGTAAACGGTTGCAAGGGCTGATGAGGCTTGCCATCGCGTGCATTTGGATATTGAGCGACAATGTCCTTGGCTTTTTCCGTTACATCCATCGGTTGATAGTCATGCATTTGAATGACGGTATCGGCCACATCGAAATAATCCCCTGAGCCTCCCATGACGATCAAACTTGAAATGCCCATATCGTCGCGAAGTTGAGCGACGCGGTCCACGAGTGGAGTAATCGGTTCATCGTCTTTGGCAACCAGAGCTTGCATGCGCTGATCGCGAATCATGAAATTGGTGGCCGAGGTGTCTTCGTCAATCAATAAGCCTGTCGCGCCGGATTCAATCGATTCTTGCACCCATGCCGCTTGTGAGGTAGATCCCGAGGCATCTTGAGTGCTGAAATCGTTGGTATCGCGGCCCATAGGCAGATGATTGATATAGTTTGATAGATTAAGGTGATGCACGCAACGCCCCTCTTCCGCGCGCACTTTCATGGCTTGCGGATCCGTGACGATGTATTCGCGGCCATCACCGGGGATATGGAAGTAAACAGCACGTTCAATGGCGGTCAATAACGTCGACTTACCATGGAAACCACCTCCGACGATTAAGGTAATGCTACGTTTGATGCCCATACCACGTATGGTACCGCGATGAGGGGTTGTGAGTTCCATCGCTAGGGATTCAGGGGCCGTGAGTGGCACCGCTTCTTGCATCGGTAAATCACTATTGCCAGATAGACGTGGCAAAATACTGCCGTCGGCAACAAACGCTAATAAATCATGCTCGGCTAATTGTTGGCGTAAAGCGGCTTGATCTTCGATGACTTCACAATGGTGGGTTAATGCTTCCATATCAAGTTCGCGCGCCATGGTAGCGCGGCGAATGAATTTGGGTAGATGGAACGTCAGTAGGTTAAGGGCACGCTTTGCTAAAATGCTGCGACCATCCGCAGGTAAGTTGACGCGAAAGCGCAGTTCAATGCCCTCATCGGTGAATAAAACCGCCGTGTTATCCAATACTGTTTGCCCAGTCATCGCAATATCAATGGCATTTTCCTGAAGCGCAAAGCGGGCAAAACTGCGCGCAATGAAGTCTCGCGCGGCCAGTTGATATTCTGCAGATTGCTCACGTAACCCTTGTAATCCGCTCGGCGACCATGGACGAATGGCTCTCATTCGTGATGCCGGAGCGTAGGGATCGGGCTGAGTATAATCAATCAACAAAGTGAAATCGCCGAAATCGTATGTGCCTTTAATTTGCTGGTAGGCTCGATAGTTTTGTTTTTCGAGTTTTTTTAATCGGGATGTTAATTGATCCATGGGTTTACTCATTGATTAGTAGATACGCGGGGATTATAGAAATCACACCTATGAGAGTAAAGGGAATATCGTGGGAAAGGCAAAAAAGGGCAAACGAGGGGTGTTTGCCCTATAAAAAATCAAGGTGTGTTCTGCTATCAGGCATTATCTTCAGTGGTAACATACTCACTTAAGTTGACCGGCTGTTGGTAGTCAATATTGTCAAAGCCAAAGCCGTTCAGTTGTAAGAACGTGTTCACAAACGACTCGTAATCGCCCAGCGTTTGAAAGTTGTTCGCGTTCATCTCATTGAGTAATGTGGAGACTTTGTGCTGCGTCTCGTCAGTGAGCTCGTAATCGTCCATGCGAATCAACCGTTCACCATCGACGGGCACGATAGGCTGACCATAGAGCTTTTCGCGAAACAAGCGTTGCATCTGGTCAATGGCCTCTTCATGATGTCCCTGTTCACGCATGACTTTGTACAAACCAAGCATGTACGGAACCAGCCCAGGAATGACCATACTGGCTTTCGTGATGATGGCTTTACATACCACGGCAAAGGCGCCGCCATCGTAGTTGCCTAATTTTAAATTCAGCGCATGACTGGTTTGGTGCAAATCAATTTTTGCTTGTCCAAGCGTGCCGTCTAAATAAATGGGATGAGTGATATTAGGTCCCATATAAGACAATGCAATGGTTTTACAGTTTGGGGCAATGGAGTCCACATTGATGAGAGTATCGACCCAGCTTTCCCAATCTTCGCCGCCCATCACTTTAATGGTGTCTGCGACTTCTTGATCCGTGGCAGGTTCGAGCGCAAGGCTATCCCATTGCGCTGTTTCAAGGTTAATGGTTTGGCCCTGAACCGCACTGCCGATAGGCTTGATGGATGAGCTCCAGAAGTCGTTTGTTCCTGGTTTACGGCGTTTACCACTCGCAATGCTATAGATAATTAAATCGACTTCGCCTTCGAAGTAGGTCTCGATCGCTTCAATAACTTCATCTTTGATGGCTTGTGAAAAAACATCACCGTTGATGTTGACCGCAATGTGTCCTGCTTCTTCGGCGTGTTTTTTAAAATATCTATTATTGTAATACCCCGCGCTACCTGTATGGTGTTGCGAAGGGGGTCTTTCAAGTGACACACCAATGGTGTCCGCGTTTGCACCACCAAATGTCAGCGCGATACGCGCTGCTAACCCATAGCCCGAAGAGGCGCCTAGAATAAGAACACGCTTTGGACCTTGAGTTATCGGTAATGCGGCTTGAGCTCGTTGAATTTGTTGTAAAATGGCTTGTTCACAGCCTAATGGATGAGCACTTTTTGCGATCACCCCTTTAATCACGGGCTTTATTTGCATCATCTATCCCCAGTAATTTGCACACAAGTAAGCAGAATACAAAACACTTAACGGGGATTTATTGAGCTAGAACATTAAAAGTTCATATAATTTTATAAAAACGGTTGCAATTGTGTTGCCATAAAGTTAGCGATCCATGGCTGCGCTTCTTGACGAGGATGTAAACCATCGGGTTTCACCCATTCTGAGCGAGTGATGATGTCTTCCATAAAAAACGGAATTAAGGGCGTATCTGTGGATTTGGCCACACGTGGGTAGATATCGGAAAACATTTGTGTGTAACGTTTGCCATAATTAGGGGGAATGCGAATTTGCATCATCACAACACCGGTGTGTTGTTGTTTCATGAGGTGAATCATTTGGCGCAGGTTCGCTTCGATACCTTGGGGTTGAAAACCACGAAGGCCGTCATTCGCGCCCAGCTCCAATAAGACGAGGTCTGGGTGATGCTGGTTTAATAGCCCAGGTAAGCGCGCAAGACCGTTGCCGGATGTGTCTCCGGAAATACTGGCGTTAATAACTGTAACATTTTTTCCTTTTTCGCGGAGCTTCTCACTCAGTAAACTGGGCCATGCTTGTTCAATAGGCATACGGTACCCGGCACTTAAACTGTCTCCTAAAACCATCAATGTTTGGCCATGTGAGCTGGTGGAAAACATCAACAGGAACAACAAGGAAAGTCTACGAATCATGCAATCACCTATTATTAGTACTCAGTCTTTATATAAAACAGTGTCTACTAAACAAGAGCATTTAACAATCTTAAAAGATGTCAATGTCGAGATATGGCAAGGAGAAAGTGTCGCCATTGTGGGTACTTCAGGCGCTGGGAAATCAACGTTAATGACGTTACTGGCGGGACTGGATACTCCCTCTCAGGGTGAGGTCACCATCCTTGGGCAAACCTTGTCGAATTTAGATGATGAAGCGCGAGCGCAATTACGCGCACAGTCGATTGGCTTTGTCTTTCAAAGTTTTTTATTGATTCCTAGTTTATCGGCCATCGAGAACGTGACGCTGCCATGTCTACTCAAGGGCGAAAAGGAAGATAAAACTCGGGCAACGGCGTTACTGCACTCCGTTGGGCTGGGTGAGCGCATGCATCATACTCCCAGTCAGTTATCTGGTGGAGAACAACAACGGGTGGCGTTGGCACGCGCGTTTATGACGCAGCCGCAGATCCTGTTTGCCGATGAGCCCACCGGCAATCTTGATCAAGATACGGCCAATACAGTGATTGATTTATTGTTCGAGTTAAATGAGCAGCATGGTACGACCTTGATTTTAGTGACCCATGATCCGGAGCTCGCGGCGCGCTGTCAGCGACGCCTGCATATGCAGCATGGTGAATTGGAGGAGAAGGTATGACGGCAGAACGGAGCTCGGCATCTTCTTTAACCGCTGTGCAAATGAACCAGCGGTTATTGAAATGGGGCGTATCTGAGATCATTCACGGACAATTATGGCCAGTTGCGTTGGCTTTGACGTTAATCATTGCGAGCGTGTTTGCCTTGACGGCGTTAGCGGGACGGATGGAGCAGATCATTGTCCAACAGAGCGGGGAAGCCCTCACCGCCGATCTGGTGTTTGAATCCGCCAATCCGCTTCCCTCCTCTTTAAAACAGCTCACTCGAAACAAGCAATATCAATTTTCGGATCTCACCCAGTTCCAAACGATGGCATTTAACGATAATGACCAAATGCAGTTGGTCACGGTCAAAGCTATCGATAGCACTTATCCGCTGAAAGGAACCATGACATTGCAAGCCGGTGATACGCTTCGTCATCATGTGAAACCGAATGAACTGTGGTTGGATAAGCGTCTGTTAGCCTTGCTCAACGTGAAGCAAGGTGACACGTTATCGATTGGTGATGCCGATTTTACGATTTCGGGTACTGTTCAGTCGGAACCTGGATTGCGTTTTAATCCGTTTCAGCAAATGCCCGCGGTGTACATTCATCAACGTGATGTCGCTAAGACGGGGGCACTGCAATTAGGAAGCCGAGTAAAGTTTGAGCGATACATCAACGCGTCTCCTGAGGCGCTCACTCGAGTCAAACAAGCCGTGACACTCTCGCCCAGTGATGAATGGAAAGATCGTGATCGCGGCAATCGTACCATTCGAGTGTTTGAGCGTACTGAGCAATATTTGTCGTTAACTGTGGCCATCGTGATATTAATGGCAGCCACCACATTAGTGCTCACGTGCCAGCATTATGTGGCCTCGCGTCAACGAACGATCGCGATGTTGAAAAGCTTGGGAGCGACAAGAGGCTGGATTTTACAATGGCTGGTCTTGCAGTCGAGTGTGCTATTTGTGATTGCCGCGCTCGTGGGGATAGGCATCGGAGTGGGGTTAGAGTTTCTGCTGCGTGTTCCACTGGCGGGCATGTTACCGACGCCATTACCTAGCTACGGCTGGACACCCGTTATTAGCGCTCTGGTCACTTGCCTTGTCATTGCGATACCGGCGTTAGGGATCCCTTTTTCGTATTTATTGTCGGTCAGTCCAGCCAGTGCGATGAATGCGGCGCAGACCCAAACAGTGGGTAAACACCGTGCTTGGTGGCTGCTTGCGTTGCCCATCGCGACGCTCATTGCGGTGTACTACAACAATGCCTTGGTTTGGATGATTCTGGCGGGGATTCTTGGTCTATTTGTGTTTTTAGCGGTGATTAGCTTATTGCTCACTCGGGTGATAAAGCCGTTCGCGTTAAGCCCAGCAATGAAGCTTGCCGTGAGTCGGATTGAACGCTCGAAGTGGGCGTCAGGTATTCAATTTGGCGCCTTGGGTTTATCGTTAATGCTATTAGCGGTGATTTGGTTAATCCGCACGGATTTACTTGGTGATTGGCAACGGCTAGTGCCTCAAGGCTCGGCCAACGCTTTTGCGCTGAATATCGCGCCTTATGAAAAAGACGACTATCTCAAGCGATTAGATAATGCTGGCGTGGAGAGGTCTCCCGCTTATCCGGTGACGCGAGGTCGTTTAACCAAGATTAATGATGACAGTGCCAAAGAGCGCGTTCATGGACGCCAAGGCGCGAATGCGCTGCGTCGCGAGCTCAATCTTACTTGGGATTCGACCTTGCCGGATTATAACCCCGTTGTGGCCGGAAAGTGGACGACAAGTCAGGGGGTGTCGGTAGAGGAAGGGCTGGCGAACGATCTTGATATCCACGTAGGGGATTGGCTGACCTTTGTCATTAATAGCCAAACCATTCGCGCGCAGGTGAATTCGATTCGTCACGTTGAATGGAGACAGATGAAACCCAACTTTTATTTCATCTTTACCCCAGACTTAATGCAGTCTATGCCTGCCACATGGTTAGTGAGTTTTCGCGTAGCGCAGAGCGATGACAACCTACTAGTGACGTTGTCACGAAAACATCCGACAGTGAGCATTCTCGATATTCGCCAAATTGCCGATAAACTCGACGCGTTGTTAAAACAAATCGTATGGTCAGTAACGATTCTCGCTGGGCTAGGGGTGACAGCCGGAGTATTATTGATCTTTACATTACTCAGATTGAGTTTAAGTCAGAGGCGAATCGAAATACAGCTATACCGAACGCTAGGAGCAAGTCGACGTACTGTCATGAAGACATTATGGGCAGAGTACGGCCTTATGGCGTTCATCGCCGGTATTATTGCCAGTGGTGTGTCGGAATTGGTGGTCTGGGGAGTGTTAACTTATGGACTCGATATTGAATTCCATCCACATGTTTGGCTGTGGATAGGTCTTCCCATATTTACCTTTTTTGTACTGGCCAGCGTTGTCGCGACGGGGCTTCGAGGTTTATTGCGCCCGACGAAAACAGGGATAAATTAATTAAAAGCTTGAATAACCTGGCTAGTTATCCACAAAAACAGTGGATAAGTTTTGGGATAACTTATCCTTAGTGCAGAGGTGGATGAAACGCTAGCCATTGCTACACCGTATGATCAGCGTATTTGGTTATACACAAAAATACGAAATTGGATAACCACAAGAAATCAGTCAAGGAATTTTTAAGAATTTTTTACTTGAAAATGCCGGTAAAATGATTGACAAATAGGGTGTGACGAAAATCGCATAATTGGCGAGTAGCAGGGCCAGGATGCGTTCACGAATGGTGGTCCTCGTTTTCACTAAGACCGCGTAAAAAATGTGATTTTTTTCGTACCAAGCTCGTTTTACACTGTATTTAATCAAACTATAAGTGGAAGTGTGATGTTGAAAACAAACCCGAATTCCAACACGCCTCAAATTGCGATTATTGGGGGTGGTGTTGCTGGTGCAACGGCGGCGGTTCATATGGGGGAGTTAGGATTAAATGTCTCTTTAATTGAAAAAAGTGCCGGTTTAGTTGACGGCCCACCGATATGCCACTTACACGCTGGCGGTAACCTGTATCGAGAAATTTCTGAGCAGCAATGTATTGAGTTACTCAGACAATCGTTGCAGACCGTTAGGTTATACCCACATACCCTCAATAAGCGCCCGACGGTGATTGCTATTCCGAAAGCGGATCCAGGAACACCGGACATCGTGGTCTCACGATTGGATGTCATTCGTGATGCGTATCAAAAGCTGGTGGACGACGATGCCCGTAATGAGTGGTTGGGTAAGCCACAGGATTACTATCGCGTCTTTGAGCGTGAAGAGTTGGAAGCGCTGCGTGAGCGAGAGCAGCCTGCGATGCCCACCACGATGGAAGATTGGCTGATTCCTGTTGTTCAGAATATGGATTTGGATGCGATTCAATACCCCGTGATTTCAGTACAGGAATATGGGTGGAGTGTGTTTCGTTTGGCTGCGAGTGCAGAATTGGCGCTAGAAGCGATGCCACAGTGTCAGATACACACCAACACCACGGTGACCGACCTTAAGTGGACGGGCAGCCAATGGCAAATTACCACGCTCAACGCATTAGGTGATACCGCGATTCAATATGCCGATTATGTGATCAATGCGTGTGGCTATAGAACAGGGTCGATCGATGACATGGCGCGTCACTATCGCGATCGCTTAGTCGAATTCAAAGCCGCATATGTCGCACACTGGGCTGATTGTCATCAAATGTGGCCTGAGGTTATCTTTCATGGTCAACGTGGCACACCGCAAGGTATGGCTCAACTGACGCCATACGCTAATGGCGTTTTTCAATTGCACGGTATGACGGAAGGGATCACCTTGTTTAGTGATGGCTTAGTGAAAAGCGGACTGCGCTCTGCACAACCCGAGTTGCCAGAATATTTACAGCTTAAGCTTAATAAAGGTTGGTCTGAGGCCGATCAGGTTGAGCGAACTGGACTGGCTATCCAGCATATGGCGCAATTTATGCCGAGTTTTAACAGTGCAGATATTGCTGGCAAGCCGCTATTTGGTGCGCAACAAATCCCGGGCAGTGATGCAACCTTACGTGCTGCGGATGTCAGCTTGGAAGATAATCATTACGCGCGCATCGAAATTGTGAAAGGTTCATCGGCGCTTGAAGCCGTGCAAAAAATCGTCTCTGCTTGGCGACTGTCCGATCATAACCATGACGATATTGAACAGGCTCATCCTGTTTCTATGTCCTTAGATGGTCAAGAGGTTGAACGCCGCGCGATTGCCATTGCCGAAGCGCGAGAATATCCTCGTGAACTGGCGATGGTCGTGGGCGAGCCGTTAGCGTGAAGGCACTTTTATGGTCGAGCCATAAAGCAAAGAAAAGCAGGGCGAAAGAGCCCTGCTTTTTTATTGCGTTAGAAATGACAGGGTTGCGTCATTGATGTACTAAGGTCGTGATTTTTCTCATGGTAGTCGGTACAATCGAGTCAATGTCAAAGGAGGCGAGTTATGAACGTATTAGTTACAGGTGGGATGGGCTATATTGGTAGCCATACTTGTATTCAAATGATTGAAGCAGGGATGAATCCTGTCATTTTGGACAATTTATATAATAGCAAATCCACCGTTTTAGAGCGGATCCAAAATGTGGCAGGTCAAACGCCTACCTTCGTTCAAGGCGATGTGCGCGATCGTGACTTATTGGTGGAAACAATGCGCCACCATTCTATTGATGCTGTGATTCATTTTGCAGGCTTAAAAGCGGTCGGAGAATCGGTTCAAAAGCCATTGGAATATTACGACAATAATGTGAATGGCACGTTAGTCTTAGTGGATGCGATGCGTGAAGCTGGCGTCAAATCGTTGGTGTTTAGTTCCTCTGCTACGGTATACGGTGATCCTGCCACCGTGCCAATTTTAGAAACGTTCCCGACCAGTGCGACGAACCCTTATGGTCGCAGTAAGTTGATGGTAGAAGAGTGCTTAACCGATTTCCAAAATGCGAACCCAGACTGGAGTATTACCTTACTGCGTTACTTCAATCCAGTGGGCTCTCATCCATCGGGTTTATTAGGTGAGGATCCGCAAGGCATTCCTAATAACTTGATGCCATTTGTTTCGCAGGTAGCGGTAGGGCGCCGTGAGTTTTTATCGGTCTTTGGCAGCGATTATGCGACGAAAGATGGAACGGGGGTACGTGATTACATTCATGTCATGGATTTAGCCGATGGACATATCGCGGCACTGACTCATGTCGGCAGCAAAGAGGGATTGCACGTCTATAACTTAGGCACGGGGAATGGTTACAGTGTGCTGGAAATGGTGGCTGCATTCGAAAAAGCCAGTGGCACAAAAATTCCGTATAAGTTGGTCGACCGTCGGCCTGGCGATATTGCCGCATGTTATGCTGACCCTGCTAAAGCGGAAACTGAGCTGGAGTGGCGTGCAACGCGAACATTGGAAGAAATGACCCAAGATACTTGGCGTTGGCAGTCAAACAACCCGCAGGGTTATCCTGATAAATAGAGTGTGTGAAAGCTCAATAAAAAACAGGCGTCATAGCCTGTTTTTTGTTTCGGTTCTCGTGGTTAACCGTTAGCTTTCAGCGTTAGGACGTGCCTTACTCAGTTCACATAGTACTTTAAGCGCCCCATAAGCGATAAGCGAATAACACAGTAATTCAATCCCTTCTTCAGAGACATTTTTGACAATACGGCTATATTTATCTTCCATGAGTGCTTCCCACAACTTTCCCATCCCGTAGAGTCGTGAGAAAACCAGCAGCATGATGGTTCCTGTTACGACAAATCGCATATTTTGTGCACTGAGAATGGTCGACATGTGAGTGAGTGTCTCTTTGCCACCTTTGTAGGCATAAAATAAGGCGAGTAAAGTCACAAGAATGGCAGGAGCTTGCCACGCTCCATGGTAGATTAAGTCGAGTATTTCATCGTTTTCGCGGATCAGTAGCACCAGATAAAAGGCGCTAATCAGGTAAGCCGCTCGCTTTAGATCGGGGTTGACTTTGCCGAGGCGGAAAAAGCAAAACGCGGTTGTCGCAAGAAAAATTAATTGCATGGACTCGGTAACGGAGGCTTCCGTCATGCGGTTTTTGAAGTAGATAATATCAAGATCGATACAAGCAGCGACTAACGCAAACAGCCCTATTAATGTTAGGGCCTCTAATAGTGTTTTTTTAATCATAAAATTAACTATGGTTCTTTAGAGTGTAAACTGAATAAGATCAGCAGATGAAGTTGAAGCCCATTAGTCATAAGAAGTATAAAAAAGTGGTGAACTAATAAAGCGCTAGCATTCTTGCGATTTTAGTGACGATTGTCAAACTCAAAAGAACAGCGTTCAATAACGATAGATAAAGCAAATAATTAGCATATGCTGATATATGTTTTATCAATGATAATCGATGAATAAATAACAAAAATGAAGGTAAACTAGGTCGCGGTGATGAAAAATGAATCAAAACCGAACGCTTGCCGGGTAAGAATAACAAAACCCTGACATAAATTGGCTCTCTGTCAGGGTTTTGCTAAAAAGAAAGGATGTTAACGAATATGAATGCAATCAGTCTGTGAGTGATTTATTTATGCACATATTTCGCGATACTGGCTAATAAGTGACGGTCATTGTTTTCGGCCAAACGTACGTTCTGCGATAAATAGAAGTATTTGTCCGCCACCAGATAGCTCAATAACCGCTCCTCATGGGGATTTTTAAATTGCTCAACCCATTGATGTGCATTATTAATAATGCGCTCGGCTTCTTCGGGATGCGCATTGTAGTAGTCCATTTTTTCTATCAAATCTGAGAAGTCATCTTTGATTTCAACATAGTGGACGTTGGCAATGAGCTTGCCTTCCATAAACCAGGTTTCGTATCTTAATTTCGGGCTCATCGCCAGCGAATTGGAAGACATAATCCACTTTAAATTGGTGGCTACGTCTTTGCCTTCTAAACTTAAGATAAATTTGAACTTCAACTGATCTTCGATGGACATTTTAGGAACAACGTACGCCAGTTGATCTTCGTCTTCTTTATCCGTTCTGCCGAGATCACAACGTTCGTGATAATAGTATTTCTCTAGCAGATTTCGTCGATTAGGGCGAAAACCACTGCCTCGCCACACCGCCATGTTCTTTTTATGGCGAAATTCTAAAGTATCTTCAACAAATCGGTAGTGCCGTATTGCATTGAGTTTTAAAAGTACCGAATTCCCATTATGGTCGCTAATCGGGCGGCTTTTTACAAATGTTGGGACGGCTGGGATATCGGTGACATCGCCATGAATAAAGTTGAATCGCAAATGACGATCGAAGCCTTTGATGACTTTGAGTAAGTCAAAAAAATAGGTTGAGCCACAATTCTTCTTAAACTGGGCAATTTGAGGCGCTTGCTGAGAAACTGGAAACGACGATTGGAGTTTCATGTAGTAATCGACGCGTTTTTGCAGTCTGTTTTGTGTGTGCTTAGGCAGGCTCGCCAATTGCTGTTTTACATAAAAATGCAGCACTGGCTGTGGAATCAGGTTGTAGAGTGTATTGGTTAGATAATATTTTAGTTTTCTCATGAATCAACCCATCTTTACGCCTAGGCCCCAAAGGTGTGGTACCTGTTATTTTAGCCCCTACAGTCAGAGTTTGCTCTTCAACCTGTAAGGAATGGTGGTGTTTGGTTCATTAACGACATCGTGACAGAGTGACGGTTTGCTGTCCTTAATGAGTCTGTTACCTCAGGTTTTTATAAAGCATATTTTATGCCATTTTTACCTGTTTTTTATAATTTTGTTAATACGTATCCTCAACCTCAAGTGCTTCTTCAATAGAGATTTCTTTTTTACTTTAAATCAACACCTTTATAGCGATGTCAGCACGATGTTAAGCGAATGTTGTGATGGTTTAATGACTTTAGTATAGCTGCAGTATCGTGTTTCTCTAATTTACGATGATAATTGACAACCATGTCGTGAATAGGTTCACATTGATCACAGCTATAGGTAAAAAAAACACGCACATTGCAGCAATGAGCGTGTTTTTTGGCCAGTTTTCAGCGCTTAACCGAGCGTAGGTAGGGCGTGCAGTGTCACCAGTATTTGTACTCCAACAATGACGACTCCAAACAGAGCACTGATGGTTAACGCTAAAGCGCCGCCTTTGACTTGATAAGGTTGACGGTTTTGTGAGCGCTTACGCACCGTGTACACCATGGCAACAGGTAGAAAAATGGCGAGGATGGCTAGAGCGATCGCGGCGTAGCCAAGTGCCATAATAAAACCTTGCGGATAAAATAAAGCAAAAGCCAATGGTGGTAAAAAAGTGATGAATGACACCAGTGGGCGGCTGATTGAGCTCTTGGTTTTTCGCAGACTGTCTCCTAAAAATTCAAACAACCCCAGACTTACGCCAAGAAAGGAGGTCAAAAGCGCTAAATCGGCAAAGATACCAATAATATGATTTAAATTAGACTGCTCTACTGTGCTCGCCAATATTTGGATTAACGCGCTTAATTGGGAGTTCTTAACCAAGTGATCCTGCGAGACGACACCTAGGGTTACCAATTGCCAAAAAATATAAATGACAAGTGGAATAGCAGAGCCGATTAAAATCGCTTTTCTCAAGGCTGAGGTATTGCCATCCATGTAATTGACGATCGCGGGAATGCTGCCGTGAAAACCAAAAGAGGTAAATATGACTGGAATCGCAGCGACAATGAGGCCTTGTTGCAATGGCATACTTAATAAGTAAGAGTGCGTGACATTAGGGGCTAAGAAAAATAGCACCATAGCCAAAGCAATCAACTTGCAAGCAAACAGGACGCGATTCACTTTATCCACCAGCCCAGTACCCAATGTGACGATGATTGCCACAATAATAGTAAATAGCACCGTCCCCGTTGCAGGAGAGAAATGCGATCCTGTCACGTCACTAATACGTTGAGTAAACTGTGAGCCACCGCCAGCAATATAGGCGGCACAGAGAGCATAGAATAAAAATAACATGGCAAATGTGGCGACCCACTTACCTTTGTTGCCTAATATTTGTTGTGCCAAAGTATGCAGTGTGGCGTCGCTAGCAGCGTATTGGTGCAGCTCGACCATTAATAGCGCGGTAAAGGCCATGAGCGCCCAAAGGACCAACATAATCAGCAATGATGTGGAAAAACCGATACCTGCCGACGCTAAAGGAAGAGCTAACATGCCCGCACCGATAGTGGTGCCGGCGATGATCAAAGTACTGCCAAAAAGCTTTGATTGAGTCATAAATGTAAACTTTTTTATACGATATTATGGATTGTTACACTCATTTTTTGTCATAAAATTGAGGGTAACACGAATAAATAACCTGTCTTTGCCTATTCTCTAAGAGAATATCTGTTGAGTCAATGTGTTTGTAAAAATTAACAATTTGTGTAAATAAATATTTACAGGCAATTTTTGTTACCCTCTATGGCGCGTATTTGCTGTGATGATGGGGAAGAAAGGCTAGACGACACCGAATTATTCGCATAATGTTGACACGTGGACGATAGACATCGGACACAAGGAGCGCAATGACATTGCAATATCCAGCTTAGGTTAGCGTGAGGTATCACTATCACGCGTGGCTGTATAGACAATAATAAATAAGGAGGTCGACAATGAGTGACCGCAATACAGTTCCTCAGGAAGACAGTTTGGAATGGATGGATGCCATGGAAATTGGTTTCGTACTTTCTGACTATCAACCGTCAACGCAAGAAGAGACGCCATCTTCTTTGCAATAGAGATAAGCCAGCGCGCCGCGCTGGCTTTTAAGTTCTTATCGCCCCATCATTATTTTTTACGCCTAGCTGACTACTTTATCTTATGAATTATCTCGCACACTTACACATTGCTGAGCATTGCCGCAGCCAAATGTTGGGCAATTTATTGGGTGACTTTGTCCGAGGCAACATTACCGATGATTACGCTCTGGATGTCGTTGAGGGTATTCGTTTGCATCGATGGGTGGATGCGTATACAGACCGCCATGAGATCGTTCTTGCCGCCAAGCACTATTTTCCCTCCGAGTTGAAACGATTTGCTCCTATCGCACTCGATATGTTTTGGGATCATTGTCTGAGCCGTCATTGGCACCGTTACCACGATCAGCCGTTGAGCGGATTTGTCCGTGATGCGGAGAAGACGGTTCGCCATCAGCAGCGCTCAGTGCAAGCCTATACTTCATTACCTGAGTCGTTTATTTCGGTCACGGATAAAATGTGGACGGGAGGCTGGCTGGAGTCTTATCAATGCTTTGAGAATATTGATATGGCTTTACAGCGCATCGCGTTACGTCGAGAGCGCTTAGCTCCGCTGAGTCAGTGTGTGATGACGCTGAGGACCGAGTATGAGCATTTGGAATCGTTATTTTTTGCTTTTTATCCGCAATTATTAAACGCAGCACAAGGCGAATGAGTCTGATACAATGCGCGCCCAGTTTTGCTATTGTTAGGAATTTCCTTTATGTCGACTTCTCCGGCGTCATTTGCTGCTCTTGGTCTAGACCCTACGCTGATTGATGTACTGCATTCACTGTTTATCAATGACCCCACACCGATTCAAGCGCAAGGTATTCCTGCCGTGCTTGACGGTCGAGATGTGCTCGCCGCGGCACAAACCGGAACGGGGAAAACCGCCGCCTATGGGCTTCCATTGATTCAGCGTTTATGTGACCCCGTGGATGAAGACACGCAAGCCTATCTAGCAGACACTCGCGGGGTCAGAGCGTTAATTGTGGTACCAACACGAGAGTTGGCGCAACAGGTGTTGGATAACTTGCAAGCGTATGCCAAACACTCAACGCTCTCTATTGTGGCAGTTTATGGCGGAACCAGCCTGAGTGTGCAAAAAAATAAATTGCAGCATGGAGCCGACATACTCATTGCCACGCCGGGTAGGCTACTGGATCATCTGCATACCAAAGCGGTGTCCATCAAATCTGCGACCACGTTGGTGTTAGACGAAGCCGATCGCCTTTTGGACATGGGGTTTATGCCCGATATTCAGCGGTTATTGCGCAAGATGCCATCGCGTCAACAAACGCTATTTTTCTCGGCAACCTTTACCGCTTCAATTAAAGCGACAGCATATCGTTTATTGGAAAATCCGGTCGAAATACAAGTTACGCCAAAGAATTCTGCTGCCGACACCGTGACGCAAATCGTGTACCCAGTGGATAAAAAGCGCAAACAAGCATTGTTGTCGTTTTTAATTGGGTCGCGAAATTGGCAGCAAGTCTTGGTCTTTGTCAAAACCAAGCAGGGCAGTGATCATTTAGCGAAAGAATTGAAATTGGACGGCATTAAAGCCGTGTCAATTAATGGAGACAAAAGCCAAGGTGCTCGCTTAAAAGCGTTGCAGGACTTTAAAGCCGGAAAAGTACGCGCATTGATCGCGACCGATGTGGCTGCTCGTGGACTGGACATCGCTCAGTTAGAGCAAGTTGTTAACTACGATATGCCATTTAAGGCGGAAGATTATATTCATCGTATCGGTCGTACCGGGCGAGCGGGGTCAACAGGGCTGGCGGTTTCTTTACTCAGTCGTGATGAAGAGCCGGCGTTAGAGGCGATTGAACGCTTATTGGATACTCGGTTACCGCAAGAGTGGTTGGCTGGTTTTGAACCGTCTGCTGAGAGCGTCCAAAATGATAACGAGTCTCACGGTCGTCGTCGCAGTCGCTCGGCAGAAAAACGCAAACTGAAGGCCAAGCTCAATATTCACGCAGGTCGAGGTAAGCGCTAAGTAAAGGGAAGCGGTCAGCGCTTAGGGGGCTTTCTAGCCTTATGCCAACAGATCATTGAGTGCATGGGATAGTTTTGCTTTGTATAAACAGGCGATCGTTTTGGAATCGGTGATAGCGCCATTGATAATGTGTTGTTCTAGCTCATTCAGAGTATAGGTTTCAACTTTGATGATTTCATCGTCATCACATTGGTAGCGCTGGGTGTGGTGCAGTTGATAAGCGACGTAGAGATGTTGAATTTCATCACACATGCCTGCCATTGGGGTCAGTTGACCTAAGGAAAGGTAACGGTCAGCGCTGTATCCCGTTTCTTCTTCCAATTCCCGTTTGGCACAGGTCAAAGCATCTTCACCAGGCTCCATCGTGCCTGCTGGGATCTCAATCATCCACTTACCGAGTGAAGGACGAAATTGATTGACGACCACAATCCGCTGATCATCTGTTACCGGGATGATAACGGCCGCACCTGGGTGTTCAATCGTCGTATGAGTAATGGTGTTGCCATTTGGCAGCGTGATGGCGTGTTCGGTTAAAGCGAGGGAGTGTTTCCATTGATGAATGATGGTTTTCATAGCGTCCACTCTAAAGATTTGTCCTTTTTAGGCCTAATACCTTAGCGTAGTTTTTCAAAATTACCAGACCATTTAGTGTTTTCAATAATCTAAGGTTGCTATTCTATTAATATTTGCAAACAATACGCGCCATATTGGGTAAGACGTGGTGCTAAGTGATGACGGGTCCATACCACCACTTTTCACCTATCCATTAAGCTGTTGCTAAGGAGCTCGCTTATTTATGAATTCATCACCTATCGCTTCTCACGCAAGCCAAGCGTTGTTATCTGAACGCATCAACCAGTTGGCGGCCTCTTTAAGCGAAGGCGTTTATGAGCGTGAAAGCACGATAAAATTGTGTCTATTGGCGGCATTAAGTGGCGAAAGTGTGTTTCTACTTGGTCCGCCAGGGATTGCCAAAAGTCTCATCGCCAAACGTTTAATTCAAGCCTTTGATAAGAGCAGTTACTTTGAATATTTGATGACACGGTTTTCCACACCTGAAGAAGTCTTTGGCCCATTGAGCATCCAAGAGCTCAAAGACAACGGACGTTATGTCCGTTTAACTGAGGGGTATTTACCTAACGCGCAGGTGGTATTTCTCGATGAAATTTGGAAAGCGGGCCCCGCGATTTTAAATACGCTGTTAACGGTTGTGAATGAAAAGACCTTTAAAAATGGCAGTGACGTTCAAAAAGTCCCCATGCGTTTGCTGATATCCGCCTCCAATGAACTGCCCGATCAAGATAGCGGCCTGGATGCCTTGTATGACCGGATGTTAGTGCGTGTTTTTGTCAATCGCATTCAAGACAAGCAAAACTTCAAAGCCATGTTAACCGTGGGAACCAATCAAGAAGCCCATGTGGAACCTGCGTTAAAAATCACTCATGATGAGTATCACCAATGGCAAGCCCAACTGCAACAATTGACCCTAAGTGATGCCTTGTTTGACAAGCTATATCGCTTGAAAACTCTGTTGGAAAGTGAAACTGGACAGACTGCCGATTTGTATGTGTCAGATCGCCGTTGGAAGAAATCGGTCAAATTGCTAAAAGCCAGTGCCTTTTTTAATGGGCGGCAAGAGATTAATCCACTCGATTTATTACTACTCGAACATTGTTTATGGAGCTCTCCTGAATCTCGTGATGTGGTGCAAAATGTCATGCAGCGCTTTGCGGTGGAAGAGGCGTTCGAGCAAAGACACGTCTCTCAGCAATTGACGTTAGCTCAAGAGATTATGACGAACATCGCACAAAGCGTGGCACAGTCATTGGCGATGTCGTTACAGGTAGAAATGTCATCGGGGTTACGTAAGAAACAGGTGTATCACTATGATGTGTCGCAAGCGACGTTGCATCGGGTGGGCAATTCACCACAATTAGTGAAACTGGTGCTGCTGCATCGCAATTTGTCGGTCTCTGAGAATGAAAAAGGCGATAGCCGCTGGGTATATGTGCCGTTGGCAGAGTTTGAAAAAGTGGTTAAAGACGGCGGCGGTAATGTGTATGGCTATGTAAACCATAATACACAGTTATGCCGGCTAACCTTCGATTTGGATGCGGACCGCCGTGTGGTCATCAAAGATATTGCGAACCGCTCTGTTTTAGTGGCTTTGGCCACCCATCAAGGATTGGATGGGGAACAGCATCAACAATGGTTGGCTGATACACAGCAAGCCGCTCATATTCTTGAGCAATCTCAGCATCAATTACGCCAAGTGCGGACGCAATTTCATTCTGCTTTGCCTCATAACTTCGTTGAACCGCCTGTCTTATCAAAAATCGAAGCGGGCATTCAAGAGCTGGTCGAGCGTTTAGCGACAGTGCGTGAGGAATGTGAACCCGATATTCAGCGTTTACAACGCTTCGCGGATTATTTTTCTTAGAGGAAAGCACGAACCATGTTGGGCGCTGACGGATTAAATTTAGCATTGACCATTGCCGACTCGGGTATCATTGATGCGGCGGTGAATGATCTCATGGGTCGTTCCCAAGTGATGCTCATGGCAGAGCACCGTGGAGTGAGTACCTCGGTCAAAAAGCACGTGCTAAGTTGGCGTCGTTCGGTACGTGATCGGATGGCACGGGTGGGCCAAGCTGAGCGTTTTCAACAAGAAATTAATCTGTATCAAGAAGTGATCCATTGGCGCGAAGATACGTTTTTGCATCGGTTACCCGAGCTGATGCAACGGTTGGAAAAATCATCACGCTTTTATCGTCAAGCCAAGCGTTTAGTCGACAACAACAAAGGCGTCGATAATCCTGTGTTTCCTCATTATTTTTGTGAGCAATGGTATCGAGCGTTAAGTGATGCGATTCGTGAAGAAGAAATACTCGAACTTGAAAGCCATAAAGAGCAACTTTTAGCGGACTTATATCAGCGCATGGAAACATTGCGCAATATGAACAAGGTGACTGAGGCGGGCGACACCAATAGTGTTGGGCGTTTATGGGATATGGCATCGGCAAAACTCAGTCGTAACGATCTCACCACAATGAAGCAGCATGCGAAGTTTTTACAACGCAATAAAGGCTTGCAAGACATCGCTGAGCAACTCGGCCGCATGGCGAGTGACGTTGATGATCCGAGCCTTAATCGTGCGCCACAAGAGTCGTTAGACGTGGTCGAAGAAGCGTCGGATTGGGCAACCGATGATATTGTGGGCGTGCATAATAGCGATGATCTGAATAAGTTATTGCCGAACGAAGCGTTATTTTTGACCTACCCAGAATTGGAGGTCGTGTTTTATAAGCGCTTACTTGATAAAAGATTGATGAATTATCGGATGCAAGGGAAATCACGCACATTACGTGAAGTCAAAACCCATAAGCCAGAGTCGAAAAAAGCGGATATTGATAAGGGGCCTTTCATACTGTGTGTGGATGCTTCAGGTTCAATGAGTGGGTTTCCTGAGCACAGTGCTAAGGCGTTTGCCTACGCTCTGATGCAAATAGCGCTAGCCGATGATCGTGATTGTTATGTGATGCTTTTTTCAACCGAACATATTGCTTATGAATTGACGCGTCAAGATGGTCTGCGAGAAGCGAGTGATTTTCTGAGTTACACTTTTCATGGTGGCACCGATTTCGAGCCAGTTATTCACGCTGGCATGGAAAAAATGGCCACGCAACGTTATAAGAATGCCGACATTGTGATGATTTCTGATTTCATCGCTCCGCGACAAGATGAGGCCATATTGGCGCAAGTGGCGGAACTCAAACGTCAGCACAACCGCTTTCATGCCGTCTGTTTGTCTCGCTACGGTAACCCAGAATTATTGAGTATGTTTGATCATTGTTGGCGCTATCATCCCAACTTAGTGGGGCGTTTAGTTAAGCGCTGGTAACCATGATGATAAGGCAAAGATGTTGAATGGATGAGATTTTGCTATATTACCCATCCGCTTATATTCTCCATCCACACAGCGACGGCGGTGTGGTGTTTAAGATTAGGAAATGTCGTGAATCAATCTCAGATTAACAACCCTTTGCACGGGCTCACTTTGGAAAAAATTCTAACACGCTTGGTTGAGCACTATGGTTGGGATGGGTTATATCAACAAATTCGAGTGAACTGTTTTTCAAAGGATCCGTCAATAAAATCGTCGCTCAAATTTCTGCGTAAAACGCAATGGGCACGGGATAAAGTTGAAGCTTTGTATGTGACAACGTTCTGTTGATTTGATGATGCCGTGAGTCTGTACAATCGTCTAGGCGCCTTCATTGGCGCTTTTTTGTCGGGGTTTGAGGCCACAATAAAAAGTAAACTAGACATCAGTGGAACGTTGTCATCACAATTGTTTTGTTATAACATAACAATTCTTGAGGTGACCGACGTGCAGACAGCATGAGCAGGTGTCAATGAATCATCTGCGACGGCGGTTCCTCTGTTAGTAGTCATTATCCATTCATACGATTTATTTCGACAAGGAGCGACCAGACATGGTGTCTAACTTGAAAAAGCTGTTGCTAGCGACGGCATTGGTGTGTCCAACATGGGCTATTGCAGCACCGATTAATGTAGCAGTCAGTATCGTCCCCGAACAATACTTTGTTGAGCAGATCGGCAAAGAGCATGTCAAGGTTGATGTTATTGTTCCGCCCGGCGCAGAACCTGATACCTATGCTCCAAAAGCGCGCCAAATGCGCGATCTTGCTAAAACGGATATCTATTTTCCAATGGGTGTTCCTTTCGAAAATGCGTGGCAAAGCCGTATTGCCGATGTGAATGCGGATATGAAAGTCATCCCACTTTATGAACGAATTTGTCGTCGCCAATTCCCTGAAGGCATGGAAGAGCATCACCATGGTGATGAACACCATGACCATGCGGAACATCACAAGCATGAGGGCCATGACAACCCATGTCGTCCAGAGCGAGCAGATCCCCACATTTGGATGTCGCCAAACCTCGTTCGTATCATGGCAGGCACCATTCGTGATAGTTTGATTGCCCAAGATCCGGCGCACACCGCCGATTACGAGAAGAACTTTCGTGAATTTGCTCAACATATCAACGAAATTGATACAAAAATTTTGAAAGCAGTAGAAGGACTAAAATCCAATACATTTTTAGTGTATCATCCGGCATTCGGCTATTTTGCACGTAGCTATGGTTTGCAACAGTTACCGGTCCAAGTACACGGAACGGACCCAACCCCGACACAACTTGCCAAAATCATCAAGCAGGCCAAAGCCTCCGGTATCAAAGTTGTGTTTGTCGAGCCACAATTTTCTAAGCGCGCAGCACAAACGGTTGCGAAAGAAATTGGTGGTCAGGTGGTGGCCGTGGATCCGTTAGCGAAAGATTGGGGGAATAACTTAGTCAACGTAGCCAACGCGTTCACACAAGCATTAAAGTAATAGGATAGAGAACATGGTTGACGCTCTGCAATTGTCACAGGTGAGTTTTGCCTATGAGGAAAAAACCGTCTTGCAAGATGTTAATTTAACCTTGTCAGAAGGCGATTTTCTCCTCATTCTTGGCCCCAACGGGGGAGGGAAAAGTACCCTAGTGAAATTGTTGCTGGGGTTGTTAACCCCGAGCCATGGTCATATTCGGTTATTAGGTCAGCGCCCTTCAGAGGCGCTGGCTTGCGTTGGGTATGTCCCACAAATTACTGTTAACGGATCACGTTTGCCGATTCAAGTGGCGGAAGTGGTGCGTTTAGGGCTCTACCGAGAAAAAGGGTTAAGTCGCTCGGATAAGCAGCAACGCGTGAACGATGCATTACAGAAAGTGGGGCTGCTCCATTTAGCAAATCAGCAGTTTACCGCGTTATCTGGCGGTGAGCGTCAGCGCGTGTTGATCGCACGAGCGTTAGTGATTAATCCACGTGTGTTGTTGCTTGACGAGCCAACCGCCAGCGTGGACCAAGATGCGCGTGAACAAATTTATGCGTTATTAGCGGAGTTGAGTAAAGAAGCGACAATTGTCCTCATTACTCACGATCCCGACACTCAGAATTTACCTATCACCCACACTGCATTAGTGAATGGCAGCGTGATCTGCCATAATGGGCATGTTTTAACGCAAGAAATGATGGCATTATCTCTTGGAACGAGTCTGAGCCATCTACAATCCCTTAATATCGTTCAATCTGCCTAAGACGATTTGTCACCGAGTAGTTATCCATGCAGGAATTTTTTTCTTATACGTTTGTGCAACATGCACTGATTGCCGCTGTGTTTGCGAGCATTGTTTGTGCGATAGTCGGCACATTGATTGTTATTAACCAATTGGTTTTTCTCGCGGGCGGTGTTGCCCATGCGGCATACGGCGGCGTTGGCGCGGCCGTTACCTTGCGTTTACCGTTAATGCCCACATTGTTGTGTTTTACCAGTGCCAGCGCCTTGCTGATGGGCGGATTGACTGCAAGGCGGCGTGAGCGGACGGAAGTCTTAATTGGGGCGCTGTGGGCGGCTGGGATGGCCTGTGGCATTTTGATGCTCGATTTTTCCAATGGTTATAACGTCGATCTCATGAGTTATCTGTTTGGTAGCATGCTCGCGGTTTCTACGTTTGATTTGTGGGTCATGGGCGGTGTTGTCGCCTTAATCATTGTTTTAGCCGTCTGGTTATACGATGAATTTTTGTTAATTTCGTTTGATATGGAATACGCACGTACTCGCCGAGTGCCTGTTAAAATGATTTATACCATATTGCTGTTGATGACCGCTTTTTCTACCGTTGTGATGATTCGGGTTGTCGGTATCATTTTGACCATCGCTTTATTAACCGTTCCGCCTTTTATCGGCATGCGATATGCCAACCGATTATGGAAAATGATGGTCATTGCGGGAGTGAGTGCATTGACGTTTTGCATTGGTGGTTTATTAGGGGCTTACTTTATTGATGTGACCGCTAGTGCTGCCATTATTGTTTTAGAAACCGCCACGTTGGGACTCATCTTGGCGGGAGAGAAGGTCGTTGAATTGTGGCGAAAACGCCGAGTGAAATCCGCATTTGCTAGGCTAAACCAATAGCGATTCTCGCCATTGATAGTAATTCGTCATTGAGACAAAAATAGCGCAGAGCCATCTGCGCTATTTTTGTCTGTGCCGCGCTCGCTAAATGGCGCGTTAAGTAAGAACGAGGCCGCCACTTATCCTTTTAACGAAGGTTTGCAGAGACAAGCTCAGCGAGCAACTTGTAGGAATGCAGTTTACTTTCCTGATCATAAATCATGGAATGTATCATGAGCTCATCCGCTTGGGTGCGGTCCAACAGATCGTTGAGCTGAGTTTTTGCCGTTTCTGGCGAGCCAATAATCGACTCCTGCAGTTGATTTTCTAACTGACGTTTTTCATGCGGTAACCACAAAGGGTCCATGCTGGCGACAGGGCGGGGCAGTTTGCTGCGCTTACCTCGTATCATACCCAAAAATTTTTGTTTTTCTGTGGTGGCGAGAAATTGTGCCTGCTCGTCGGTATCGGCTAAAGTGGCATTGACCGCCACCATGGCATAAGGTTTATCCAAATGCTCTGATGGTTTGAATAGTTCACGATACATGCTCAAGGCCGAGTGCATTGCTCCAGGAGCGAAATGCGCGGCAAACACAAAGGGCAGCCCTTTCATAGCCGCTAACCTCGCACTATAAGTGCTTGACCCTAATAACCAAATCGGCACCTGTGAGTAAGCTCCCGGATAGGCTGCTACGGGTTGAGAGGAGGAAATAGGGCCTTGGAAAAACTCCAGTTCTTCCAGCAGCTCATCAAAATTCGGATCCATATTATCTGGGTCACGACGTAAAGCGTGCATAGTTGGATAGTCAGTGCCCGGTGCGCGTCCAAGCCCTAAATCAATGCGATTAGGGTGAAGAGCTGCTAACGTGCCAAATTGTTCTGCGATAACCAGTGGCGCATGGTTGGGGAGCATAATGCCGCCTGAGCCGACCCTGATGGTGTGAGTGTTAGAGGCAATATGACCAATCAGAACCGATGTCGCGGCACTGGCGATATCCGGCATATTATGATGTTCTGCCAGCCAAAAGCGATGATAACCTAGCTGTTCAGTATGTTGGGCTAATTCGACTGAACGTCGATAGGTCTGGGAATGATCGGCCCCTTCGATGACGGGAGCTAAATCTAATACTGAGATGCGAGGTGAATTCATAATTTCGTTCTCCTTTGGGCTTAGGCAGGAGAGTATGCATTGAGTGATATTGGAAATAAAGAGAAAATTAGGAGTTTCTTATATAGCAAAGAGTGCCAGTATTATTAGGCAGTGGCTTGGTCGTATGTGATGATTAAGATGACGTGTTTTTTGCCTTGTAATCACGGCGGTGCTCGAGAATGGTCGACAAGTTCACTTCAATCCATCCGGCCAGTTCAAGAATACGGGCTGCGACTTCTTCTCCCATCACCGTTAACGAGTACTCGACATGCAAAGACACGCCTTCATAAGACGTTCGCTTGATGAAGCCATCCGCTTCTAAAGCTTGTAGAGTTTGTGACAACATTTTCTCACTGATACCGGAGACACGTCGGCGCAATACACTGAATCGGGCTGAATCGCCACCATAGAGGGCCAGTAAGGTTAGCACTCCCCATTTGCTCGTAACATTACGTAAAATTTCACGAGATGGGCATTCTTTTTCTAACACGTCACCACGTTTAATCTTATCAACGATTTTCTCGCCGGACTGCTTGATTGAAGCTTGATGAGTTGGCATGCACGATAATCCTAAACAGTTTGGTTCCAAGGCACTGACTGGATTATAACAAAGTTTGTTGGCAAGAGTCAGCCTTAATCCAAGCTCAAACGTTGGTCTCATCGAATAAAATGCAGCAATGAGAAGCGTGAGCGCATCGTCACCTTATCCTAATATCCGCAACATCCTCTCGGCTTCTAACCTTGATATGACACAGTATCAACTGTTATTGACATTTTACATATCAAAAGTATTTAGGTTAAATACACAACTTTATCAATATCCTACGTGATTTGTGTTCCAGAAAGGGACGATGAATGAGGCAGGAGTATTATCCTCTATAACATTGTCCTTTATGGTAATAGACCAACCGACATTTGAGTAACGTTACGCACTCAACATGTAAGAATAATACTAATGAACTCTGCTTACAGAGCGATCGTATACTAACAAGGAGATTTTTGTGGCTAAAGTTTTAATGATTACTGGCGATTTTGTCGAAGATTACGAGAATATGGTTCCATTTCAGGCGCTTATCGCTATGGGGCATCAAGTCGATGCGGTGTGCCCAGATAAGAAAGCAGGCGAGACAATCAAGATAGCGATTCATGATTTCGTGGGTGATCAAACTTACATTGAACTTCCTGGGCATCATTTCCAACTCAATGCGACCTTTGATGAGGTGGATCTCGACCGCTATGATGCTTTATATGTACCGGGAGGCCGAGCGCCAGAGTATTTGCGACTGAATGCTCGAGTGATTGAAATGGTGCAACATTTCTTCACAGAAGATAAACCAGTGGCCGCGATTTGTCATGGCGCGCAAATTCTGACAGCAGCGGGGGTGATTGAAGGAAAAACGGTTTCTGCGTACCCGGCTTGTCGTCCAGAAGTCGAATTAGCGAGTGCGACATATGCGGATATTGCAGTTGATCAAGCGGTCACGGATGGAAAACTGGTCACCGCACCTGCATGGCCCGCTCACTCTGAATTAGTGAAGCAGTTTGCTGCACTGCTATAAATAAGCCTATGGTGGCAGAGATAAAAAACGAGGCGAGAGCCTCGTTTTTTATTATGGCGACCGAGAGAGTAACGCCTATTACCGTCGTGTAAGCCGTACAGGTTGTTCATAATTTATGCGGAATCCATGTGGAGAGAACACCGAAAGAAACCATGACACCGAACGATTCTCAGGGAATATAAGTCCTACAATAAAAGCGTTGCCCAGATCTCATAAATCGCATAAAAGCGACGATTTTTCGCGAAGGTCAATGTCATAATTTATTGATACTTATTAATATTTCATTTTTTTGTTATCCATTAAGACAACGCCTACCACACGATCTGACAGAAATATCCTACCTTTATAAACACGTAAAGACACTTCAAGGGATTATTGTATGTCTAAGATATTGAACGCTTTGACCATCGGTGCGATGGTATTATCCAGTCCATTAGCGCTTGCGCTGAATAATGGCGTATATACCATTACCTCTAAACACAGTGGTAAATTTTTACAGACCAATTCTGCATTGGCTCAAGACGGTGCCAACGTCGATACTTGGGGCCCCACCTATCATGATACGCAAAAATGGCTGATTACTCATCGCGGTAACGAGCAATATTCGCTTATCAATCTTAATAGCGGTAAAGCGTTAGAAATTTATCAATTCTCGACCCAGAATGGGGGCAATGCGGTTCAGTGGGAATATACGGGAAATGCCACTCAGTTATGGACCATTAAATCGCACGGTAATTATGTGAGTTTTATCAATGCCAATAGCGGCAAGGCCTTAGACTTATATGAATTTAATACTGCGGATGGGGCAAACGTTGATCAATGGACATACACGGGCAACGATGCCCAGCAATGGAAATTAGAGAAAACGGCCAATGTTCAAGCAACGCCTTATGACCCCTCTCAAACGAACGGTAAGACCGATCACTGGGCCGTATCTGGTGATACCTTTACTCACGATCCGACATTGATGTACCAAAATGGCACTTGGTGGCAATTTTATACGGGCGATGGTATTCCGGCTAAATATGCGACAGATGGGTTAACTTGGAAGCCCATTCCTGCGGTTTTCCCATCGGGGTTAAGCTGGTGGAGAAATTATGTACCTGCGCATAATGGGATCGATGTCTGGGCGCCAGATGTGCGTGAATACAATGGCCGAACTTGGCTCTATTATGCGATATCCAGTTTTGGTAAGAATACCTCGATGATAGGTTTAGCGTCTGCTCCTTCGATTGAGAGCGGCCAGTGGCGTGATGATGGCTTGGTGATTCGTTCAACGTCGTCGAACAACTACAATGCCATCGACCCAGATCTGGTGATCGCAAAAGATGGTGCGCCTTGGCTAGTCTTTGGGTCATTTTGGGACGGTATTAAACTGACTCGCCTGAATCCAGAAACGATGAAGCCACTGGGGCAGCTATATTCTTTAGCGCGACGCACTGGCGGCATTGAAGCCCCAACCTTGATTTACCGTCAAGGGTACTATTACTTATTTGTCTCAATTGATAAATGTTGCAGTGGTTTAAACAGTACCTATAAGATTGCGTATGGTCGGTCACAGACAATAACGGGCCCATATTTGACCAAGTCCGGTAAGCGCCTGTTAGACGGCAACGTAGAGCTGTTTGACCGTGGCAATGATCGTTGGCCTGCAGTCGGCGGAGAAGATATCGTCAATACCGATGTGATCATCCGTCACGGCTATGATGCCACCGATAATGGGGTATCGAAAATGATCATTAGTAAGCTCAATTGGGACAGTCAAGGTTGGCCCAAATACTAGTCGGTGTGCCATCGCATAGGCGTTGGGAGAAACGGAAGGGAGAATGCTTCCGTTTCTTTGCGTGAATTATGTTCACAGTGCCTATGAAGCATACGCATTAGCTGGCTTTTTAGACGGTTGAACGAAGAAAGTGATTTTTTTTGTTGACCAGATAAATTAATCCGTTAAAGTACGCCTCGTTCTCACGGCAAAGGTCGATGAGACAGATGGTGTCTAACCCATCGTATGATTGCGTTGCCCTGGTGGTGGAATTGGTAGACACAAGGGATTTAAAATCCCTCGGCGTTCGCGCTGTGCCGGTTCAAGTCCGGCCCGGGGCACCATCAAATGATACGGCGTGTTGGCAGAGTGGCTATGCAGCGGATTGCAAATCCGTGGACCTCGGTTCGACTCCGGGACGCGCCTCCATTATTTAGAAAGCCCGATCAGAAATGATCGGGCTTTTTTACGTTTGTAGGAAAGTGGTTTCGGTTTAGATAACTTCTTGTCTTGTCTATCTCCGGTATCTTGCACGGAATTTCTAGGGGAAGGATGCGCGAGGAAATACCTGTGCTGATAATCTGTGCGGAAATTTGGTGAGAACATACCGAGGGGCAAGGCTCCGGTAAGTCTCTGGTCGGGTAGCAAAGCGGACACGAATCCTACATAAAAAACTAATAGAGTTGGTGTGTGGTCAACAAATTCCGGACACAGATTTAAGCCGATTTTCGGCCTTTACTGGCGACAGCCCATCGTTTGCTTGATGAGGCCGTTGCCGATTATAGTAGTCCATCAAGTAATAGCTGATATCTTTCTTCGCTTGAGTCTGAGTCAAATAGCCTGTTGCTGGTACCCATTCCGTTTTCAGGCTTCTAAAAAGCCTCTCCATCGCAGCGTTATCCCAACAGTTACCTCGACGACTCATACTTTGAGTTATGCGATATCGCCAAAGTCTCTGTCGAAATTTACGGCTGCTGTACTGGCATCCTTGGTCTGAGTGGAACATCACGTTCATAGGTCTCCCTCGTTGCTCCCAAGCCATATCAAGGGCTTTAGACGCTAACTCAGCATCAGGCTTATCCGATAGAGACCAACCCACGACACGTCGACTAAATAGATCAAGCACTACGGCTAGATAACGCCACTTCGAGCCTGCCCAAATATACGTGATATCACCGCACCATACTCGATTCGGAGTAGTGACAGAGAATTCACGCTTCAACAGATTCGGAATATCCGGCCGCTCTGATTTGGCATGCTTATATCGATGAGAACCCGGTTGTTTGCTCATTAGACCAGCTTCTTGCATTATTTTTCGTACTTTAAATCGCCCGATTTCGATGTTTTCTGAGCGCAACATAGAGACAAGAGTACGACTGCCCGCAGAGCCTCTGCTCATGTTAAAGAGTTCTTTAATTCGGCTAGCTAGCCGAATGCGATTCGCATCCGGCTTTCTATGCTTAAATTCGTAGTAACAGGACGAAGCCACATTGAACAGCTTGCAAAGTACCTTGACCGATTCACACTCCCTCAGTTGGTCAATTAACGAGAACGTTCGAGTTCGTCCGACATTAAGAGAGCGGTAGCCTTTTTTAGTATGGATTTCTCTCTTTCCAAACGACTAATTCGGGCTTCTAATTCCTGGATTTTCTGTTGTTCAGGAGTGATTGCTTTGGCTGCCGGAGTCGCACCACCACGCTCAATCTTGAGCTGGTCGACCCATCGTCGTAAAACGGTTTCACTAATATCTATGGAACGTGCTGCTTCTGGTATTGAATATCCTTGGTCAAGAACCAAGCTTGCTGCATCCATTTTGAATTCAGCGGAAAATGTACGTCGTTGTCGTTTTGTCATTGAACACCTCATTTATGGTGGAGATTTTACCACCTAACTTGGTGTCCGGGATCATTAAACCACTACACTGTGGAGTTTGTGGAAACAGCGGTAGCTAAGGATTATTTCGAAACACAGGCTATGCAGAAGCAACAGTTGCTTAGGGAAGGGAAGCTGTTGGAAGAGAAAGTATTTAAACCCGAACAGATACCTGAATTTGCTGAGTCACTGTAGCCAATCGTAGGAGAAGTGGACACAAAGCCTAAAAAACAACTTTAAAGGGTTGGTGTCCGCTTTGGCTGTGGGTTCGGTGCTCGCTCCTGGGCGGCTGGCGCATTTATGCCCTATTATCATCCAGAGTAAAGACTCATTCACATCCCGTTCATGGGGTTTTGCCCTAATTGAAGCTATCCGAATAAAGTAACCCAGCGCACACCTTCATCAAACGTGATTCATTAATGGTTTCCCAGCGCTATATCTAGTGTTTAAAATTATTTTTGACGCGTATACTCATCTAAATGAGTATTAGAGCCCTTTTTTTAATAATTTAATATGAAACCTCTATTGAGGTTAAAGGATTACGAGTGAAATATCAGATTGTTGGTGGTGCTGGCCTGCACCGCAGCGAGACTAAAACCATTGATATGATGGTTCAACAGCTTCCTGACAGTTGGTTTGGATATGCCGGTTTAGTAGTTACGGATAGTCAAGGTTCAATGGAAATTGACGCACTTATTATCACAGCAGACCGGCTATTATTAGTTGAATTAAAAGAGTGGAATGGCACTATTACTTACGAAGGAGGAAAATGGTTCCAAAATGGGAAGCCTCGGGGTAAGAGCCCTTATCAAATTAAGCGCGAGCATGCGTTAAGGTTGAAAAATCTTTTACAAGAAGAACTATCTCGAAAACTAGGCTACTTCCTACATGTCGAAGCTCATGTGGTACTTTGCGGTAATGCTGGCCCAGAAAACCTACCTACAAGCGAACGTCGCTTTGTACATACTCGTGATGAATTTTTAACTATTGGAAAACCTAAGCATTATGATAATTTAGTTCAAACCACTAACTTCGCACATCTCTTTGAAGGTGAACATAAACGCCCCAACTCCACTCAAGTATTACCAATTATTCAGGCTTTCTTTGATGGCCCCAAAGTTAAACCTTTACCATTAAAAGAAAACGATTATATCGCTAACGAGAAGCCATTTTTCAGTCACCCCCACAATATATACAGTGAGTTCAGAGCTGGCCACAAAGACAATGCTCTCCATAGAGGATTACTTCGCACATGGGATTTCGATGCATTAGGTGTTGCGCACGCTGAACAATCAATATGGGCAGAAATAGCCTTACGTGAAACACGAGTAGGACGTCAAGTGCGTAATGGCAGTGCTACTATGCAAGATTATATGCTTCGTTCTGTTAGCGAGATTTCAGAAGAGAACGTAACCGACGATGCTCGTGAGCTTTACGAGTTGCGTAGAAGCTTTAAAAGGCTAGATGAAGTTCTAGACAGCGAAGCTAAAGAGTGGAGTAAACCTGAACGAATCGACCGTGTACGAGCCCTGTTAGCGCCATTCTCAGAATTGCACAGCTTAGGTGTAGGCCACCGCGACATCGACCCTCATAATCTTTGGTATGCCGAAGATCAGAAAAGCATTGTTGTCACAGGATTTGGCTCCGCATCTATCGATGGACGAGATAACTTAGAAGAACTGCGTACAACGCTACAAAGTGCACCTTATCTTATCCCTGAAGATGCTTTTGAAGAGGCAGCCGAACCATACCGCCAAGACGTCTTTATGTTAGCTGTCATAGCCTATCGTATCTGTTTTTCAGGAGAATCACTATTAGTAGAAAATCAAGTACCAGAGTGGCGAATACCGCAAGAAGATCTATTTGGGGGGGGATCTCACACCTTGGTTTGAACAGGCTTTAAACCTAGAGCCAAGCAAACGATTCCCTCGTGCGGATATCATGTTAAATGAGTTCAATTCAGCAACACAGGAACAAATCCAAGGACATGATGAAGCAAACCAGATCCACCAAGAAATAGAAAATAGCGATTTTTTCCGAGGTGATATGAACGGTGTGGGTGTTGTGATGGAATTTCAGCCATTACCTGAGTTCGCAGCCAGCGTTTATCCAGCTCTTGCTGCGATAGCTAAAACTGGGTATATCGACTACCTCTCCAATCAAAATGAGCAGTTATTGCAGGTGAAACTCTGGGACGGAGTAACACTCAACACTCAACAGCCTGGAGTTAATCGTAGAATTCACGCATTTAAACAACGTATTGATAAGCTTCAACAACTAAACCTACCGACCCCCTCGGTCCATGCCTGTGGTTTATTAGGGCAAGGTGGGCTCTACTTAGTAAGTGAACATATTGAAGGTCAGCTCTGGTCGGAGTACATATCCTCACATGAGTTGAATCACGCACAGAGACTGAGCATTGCGGAGACATTAATACATACGGTACTCCGGTTCCATGAAAAGCAGCTACCACATGGGGACTTATGTCCTAATAAACTACTAGTTCAAGACGACGAACAGTTAGCTTTAACACTAACTGGATTACTAGAATATAGTGATGAATTGACTTCGAACAAGTGCTATCAACCCACGAACCCAGATGCTACAGATGCTTTTGGGCGAGATTGCTTTGCAATTTATAAAATAGTAGAGGAACTTTTCCATGAAAACATGCCTCTTGCTGTCGCAGAAGAAATTAGCCGAGCAAGTCAGTCACCTGATGGGATTCCAATTGCGTTAGATCCTTTACTACAATCCCTGACAGCTCCCGACCAACCCGAAACTGAAATCAACTCTAAGCCTCAAATAAATTTAGAGGATTCCATCTCAATACGCTGGCGCGGAGAAGCATGGCCAGCCGACTTAAAATTACTAGAACCAAATGATGGTGGATATCACTTCAATTGCAGTTGGTCTAATAACCCCCGCTTTACTAATGAATTACGCTGTTTTATTACAGGCCTTGGTGAGCAGTTATTAGTAGACCTTAACCCTGAGGATCGCTGTATATCAAGAATAAACTACAACACAGGTCTATCGATTGAAGAAACGATAAAGGCGGGGAAACACTCTCAAACTAAGATTGAATCACAATTATCAATTCAACAAGGGATACTTACTGAACGCAATGATTTCATAGAACTACTAATGTCCCTTGAGCCTGTAATCGACGCTATTATCGAAAGAGCAAATCCAAATCAAGAAATGGAAGAGCATGACTTTGATGTCAGTGATTCGCAACCAGTTGAACTATGGCAAGCACTTGCTGATACCGAAGGGGAATTACCGGCGTTTTTCAAGCTAGTTGTCACTACTTGCTTAATTATCAAGCAGCTTTTTTTTCTGGGTTCAGATGAACCTCTCCGATCGGCTCACAGTTCCTAATTTTCCCTGACCAGCGTTCTGGTCTTTTCTGACGATGTTCTATCAACACCTTTGCCCGATGCTCCAAGATCTGTTTGTCTTTTCCACTATGGCGCTCTGACGGTGTGACAAAGTTTAAGCGGCTATGTTTGTGTTCTGTGTTATACCAGACAACGAAGTCTGCTACCCAAGCTCGACATATGTCTAGACCACTAAAGCCTTTCGATGGCCAATTCGGCACGTATTTCAATGTGCGGAATAAGGATTCCACATACGGATTGTCATCGCTGACTCGTGGGCGACTGTAGGATGAGATAATGCCCAGCTCTTCCATCTTGGCTTTGAACATCAATGATTTCATTGGAGCGCCATTATCTGAATGCAAAACCAGAGACTGATTGAAGCATTGCTCTCGCATCAAGGTTCGTTGCAGTAACTGAGCGGCCAACTCTCCGCACTCTCGGTCATAGACGTCATACCCAACGATTTTTCGGCTATAAATATCTTCGATCATGTACAGATAATAATGCTGACCACGAACCCCAGACGGCATGTACGTAATATCCCAAGTGAAAACCTGATTCGGCCCTGTAGCGGTGTAACTTGTTGGTCTCGATGACTTTTTTCGACTACGTTGGCGACCTCGACGGTTAAGTTGACCTTCTGCTTTCAAAACCCGATAAAAACTCGATTCCGATGCGATATATTCACCTTTATCCAGTAAGGTTGGGACGATTTGACTCGGTGGTAGACTCGCGTATTCAGGCGCGTTACTGACTTCAACGATCAACTGTCTTTCTTGCTTTGAGAGCTTGTTTACTGGCTCTGGTCGTGTCGCTATCGGCCGTTGATCTTCCTGTATTTCACCGCTCTGATAGCAGCGACGGTAAGTCCGTAAATCGATCTCAGCTTCATGACAGGCACTCTCTAATCGACAGCCGTTTTGGCGAGCCTCATGGATGAGTGCAACCAAGCTTTGCCTTTCATCGGTTGAGGTTAATCGTCCTCGGGCTCTTCCCCGTAAAAGGCTCTGAGCTTTTTTCTCAGCACCAGAAGCGCGGTGGTTTCTGCCAGCGCTTTTTCTTTGTAACGGAGTTCTTTCTTCAACTCTTTTATTTCATGTTTGTCCGCTTTTGCCTGTTTCTTGGCTTCCGCTTCTCGTTCTTTTTGAGTCATGAAGCCGTGCATACATTCGCTGCGCCACTCTTTGAGCTGCTCAGGATAAAGCCCCTTTTCACGACAATACTGACTTAGCTCATGCTCTGTCATGGAAAAGGTTTCAGCAACCACAGCTAACTTAGTTTGCGCTGACCACTGATCGGAGGAAGTATTACTATCTGGCACAACGGCTCCTGACTGTCTTAATGCGTTACGCCAATTATACAGGGTTGCTTCACTGATGCCTTCTTCTTTTGCGACTTCCGCCACTGAGCGAGAGTATGGAGGTAATAGTTTTTTCAATATAGCGTCTTTTCTTTCCTGCGGATAACGAGACATGATTTACTCTGTTACCGCCCCTAACTGGTTAAATTTTAACAGTGACAACTATCCTGCCAGAGGGGGTTACGTGAACAGGTGACTATTGACTCTACGGAATTTAAGGAGTCGACTAGTGGTTGTTTACTATACCCATACACTACTGAATCTGGCGCAGACCTCAATTTTGAAGTCGATGATAAAATTCTCGTTTACCTCAAAGAAAAAAATGATTCGATTCAATTAGGAGAACTCCGTCTTACTGAAACGACTCAAAACCTTTTAGCCATACGTTTCGATTTCGATTCCGCTCGTAAGCGAATCCAAGATGGTAGTCAGCTACAATTAGAATCAATTCGAGACAAGTCTTCACGAGAGCTGCGTTTAAAAGCACTAAAGCGAGTAATTGATCATAAAGCTGAAATTCCACAACTTGCGCAGTATTTTGACTATCACGAAAAAGTACAAATGCAAACAATGGAACCATTGCCAAGTGTCGAAGCTTTGCGGAAACTATATGATCAACCAGGTCAAGAGTTTAATGATCAGCAACTAGCAGCATTCCAACAACTAGTATCTCAAGGGCCTGTTGGCGTTTTACAAGGTCCCCCTGGTACGGGTAAAACAACTTTCGTTTCAAAGTTTATCCACTACCTATACAAACATTGTGGAGTAAATAACATACTTCTAGTGGGTCAGTCACATACGGCCGTTGATAACGTAGCAATAAAAGCCAGAGAACTATGCCATCAACAAGGCATGGCTTTGGACACAGTTCGGATTGGTCACGAACAAATGATCGACGAGGGTATGCTGTGCGTTGAAACCAAAGCTCTCCAACGTCAGATACAACATAAATTTCATAGAGAATATGACTTACGAGTCAGTACTCTCGGTAAGCGTCTAGGCATGGCTCCTTCTTTAGTTGAACAGCTATGCCAATTACACAGGACCCTAAACCCACTACTTGTATCACTTGCTCAATGCCGACGTGAAGTTTTGAAGTTAGAAAAGAATAAAAGTAATGGCCCAATCTATCAAGAAGCCGTTTCAAAAGAATTAAAGCAACTTGAGCACATAGAACAACGAATTCAGACAGTGGTTTATTCTATGTTCGAAAGTGAGTTTTCGGAACCTCTAACTTATGACGAAACCCTACTTTCACAGTTGGCTGAAATCATATCGGCCCAACGTTGCTACAACAACCCTGAGAACCTTAGCCGCTTTTTACAATTACTAGAAATGAGCCAAGAGTGGATGGATGTACTTCAGGGAGGAGAGGCTGGTTTTGATCGATTCATGTTCAAAAGCAAACAGTTAGTATGTGGAACCTTAGTAGGTGTTGGTCGTCGTCGCTTAGAGCTAACTGAGTCTAGCTTTGACTGGGTTATTGTCGATGAAGCTGGTAGAGCACAAGCTGCAGAATTGATGGTTGCATTACAGTCAGGTAAAAGAGTACTGCTTGTTGGCGACCATAAACAACTACCACCATTCTACCAACAACAACATCTCAAACTAGCAGCCAAGAAACTAGAGCTTGGTCGAGGCATTTTTTATGAATCTGATTTTGAAAAAGCTTTTAAAGCGACAAATGGAGTTGCTCTAGACACTCAATATAGAATGGTAGAACCTATTGGTGACCTCGTTTCTGAATGTTTTTACGCTAAAGATATGGGTAAATTGCATACAGGTCGCGGAGCCTCTCCTGAATGGTATCAGAAACTACCTAGCCCTTGGAATAAGTCAGTTACTTGGATTGACAGTTCAAGCTCATGTACAAATGGTGGTGAAAAACAAAAGGGAAATGGACGCTATTATAACCCCCGAGAGATTCAAATTTTACTAGAAGCATTACAGACCTTAGCTGACGATGACACTATAGATCAATTAGAAAACACCATCACAGCAGAACAGCCTTATCCAATAGGTATTATTACTATGTATAGGCAGCAAAAAGAGGAAATTGAAAACGCAATTAGCCGTGCAGAATGGGCCGGTAGAATACGTAACTTAATCAAGATTAATACCGTTGACTCGTATCAGGGGCAAGAAAATAAAATCATCATTCTAAGCCTAGTTCGTGACAACACAGAAAAGTTACAAGGCTTTCTGAGGGACGCTCCACGTATCAATGTCGCGATATCACGCTCACAAGAACGTCTGCTTGTATTAGGGGCAGGAAGAATGTGGTCAAAAGATAATAATGATTCAGCACTAGGAACGGTACATGAATTCATTAGTAATCAGGTATCCACAGCTAATCCAAATTATCAAGTACTTTGCGGCCATAGCTTATTAGGAGAAAATGAATAATGTCAGAGCCACGTCTAGGTAATGTGATCACTTTATTAATACCAGCTCGCAGTTACAAAATAAACTGTGCTTGGACAAAAGAAAAATTAATGCCTGGCATTGAACAATTCGCTTGTCGCCTGTTGCTTATTTTTGACCAACTTTACCCGAGTGAGCTACAAAGCTATTTTGGTCTTAACGACAGAGAGCGAGAAGTTCTACTAGATAGTTTACTTGCCAACCGCCTAATTAACGTCAACCCAGAAGGCCATGTTGAGGCAAGCTCATTTTTAAGAAAACATGCAGCCACTAATGGAGGAAAACCAAGCCTTGTCAAATATCAAGAGCAAACAGAGGATGTTGCTTTTGATTTACTGACCCTATCAGTTTGTAAACCACAGCAACATCGCAGGCTGACATCAGGCTTGCCTGAATTACTACCTAGGGATAAGTTAGACGCTGATATTTCGTCAATAACAGAAGCATTTAGTACCCAATTCCGACATCATTTAATGCTAAGCCGAAATAATGATTATGAGCGTCAAAGGACTCAACTTTACAAGGTTATGGGGTGTAGTTCGAATGAGATGGTACAAATTCCTGTAGATGTTGAAGTTAGCTATAACGCTGTCCATAACAGCACCCCTCAAAAGTTTACGCGTTCCTACGAGCGTATTGGTAACAATCGAATACCGTTAGCAAATGACTTGGAAGCTCACATCGCAGATTTTCTAGGCGAGCAACTACTTGATGAATCAGGCTTAAATTGCACAGATTACTGCCATTTAGTTCATGACCCCGTATTAGAAAAATTCTCAAACGGGTATCAGTTTGATTACTCTGGCTGGCTAGAAGCCAGAGAGAAGCGGAATACTGGGTACGGTTGTAACCAAACATTTGGCATATTGGGAGCTGTATATCTGCCAGACAACGCTAAACGCTTCATTAACGAGTTAAAAGACGTTTTGCGTATGCAAGATAGTTCGATTCCACCCAAAGCCATTTGGTACAGCAGTGATGTTCCACTTTGGGGGGCGAATAGTAGTCTGCTAGCTCGCTTCAATAGAGATATAGGCGATATCTTAGATAACAATTGCGAGACTCAAGGAGGTCGCGTAACGCTTTTACATTCGAGTAAAAATAACGGCGAGAGTCGCCTAAAGCGCAAGCAACATCTTGGGCGATTTGCAAACGGTGTCAGTTTATCTTCAGAAGCACAATTTGATAGATTAGAGCTGTTATTAATCCCAGGAGTTATAGGGGTAGTTCAATATCATGGACAACCACATATGGATAGCGCTTTAACTCTACCTGTAGGCTACGTTACGACAGATCCAGAGCGCTTGCAATTACTTGAATTCTTATTAGCTAAAAGAATTGATGGTGCTACAGCTTCTGTAAATTGGAGTGATGGCAAATACGATACTCTTGCCACTTTTTTACCTGATAGTTTATTGATTAAACTCGATAAAAAAAGCGGCTGTGAGATTGAGCAAGCGATCCGCCGCGAGCAAAAAGTTTTAAATAGCAACGCAGCCCGAGCAATACTTTCACTTCGAAGCAAGCCATAATTTAATGGGATGTTAAAGGTCTCTTTACACATTGAGACCTTTAATTTTATAAGCTCGCCTAGAAATATTTACAGATAAATTAGAAGCTCAATTGTAAGCGCACCACAAACCCCACATTCTAATCAGGCTTTGCCCACTCTATGATCACATCTCCAATCCAAAGGAGATGTGGCATGAATAAACGACGCACCGACCAAGAATGGCTTTCTCTGATTGAGCAATGCCAAGCCAGTTCGCTTACACAACAAGATTTTTGCCAAAAACACGACATTAGCGTATCGACGTTTTACGCTAAGCGGCAGCAGTTGAGTGTTAACCCATCCCCAACTCAGAGCGGCTTCGTTAAGGCCGAAATGATTGAAAAAACCACCTGTCGCAAGGTGACCCAGACGTCGGTAGCCAACATGACTTTGATAGTAAATAACATCGAATTGAGTATTCCTCAAGGCACGTGCATATTTCGGAGCATTCCGATCAGTCATTTCGGGATTATCCGATCACCCATTTCGGTTTAAACCGATCACTGATTCCGCGATTATCCGATCACTTTTAGCCTAACTCCGAAATCGGTGATCGGAATAGCGAAAACCGCGATCGGAATGCCCGAAATCCTTATTTTTTCTCTTTTAAATCAATAGCTCGTTATTCTTTACTTCTTAATCAAGAACGTAAGGAAGCGACAATGGCCAAAAAGAGAACTCCAATGAACAAAATCAAAGAGGTATTACGCCTTAAGTACGACTGCGGTCTCTCAAATCGCAGCATCGCTTCTTGCCTTAAACTCGGCCCGTCCACCATATCAGAACTCCTTACTCGCTTTAAACAAATCCAGCTTGGCTGGCCTCTACCCGAAAGTTGCAGTGATGCTGATCTCACGCAAGCGCTGTATCACGATAAGAAAACCAGTCGCGATAAAGTCATGCCAGACTTCACTCAATACGCTGTTGAACTCAGACGTAAAGGTATGACGAAAATGTTGCTCTGGCAGGAATATCATGAGCAATATCAAGAACAAGCTTACGCTTACACCCAGTTCTGTGAGCACTTCACGCGCTGGTTCAAAACGCAAAAGCGCAGCATGCGCCAGCTTCATGTCGCGGGTGATAAACTGTTTATCGATTACTGTGGGCCAAGGCTTCAGGTGGTCAACCCTGACACAGGAGAAGTGCGTGAAGCGGAAGTGTTCGTCGCGACCTTAGGCGCATCCAATTACACCTATGTTGAAGCCTTCCCGAGCCAAGGTAAGTCCTACTGGTTAGAGGCGCATGCTAATGCGTTCGAACACTTCGGTGGTGTACCACAGCTCTTGGTTCCCGATAATCTACGTAGCGCGGTCACCAAAGCCAATCGTTATGAGCCGAGACTTAACGACAGCTATCAAAAACTAGCTAATCACTATCAAACCGCCGTAATGCCAGCTCGTCCCTACAAACCAAAAGACAAAGCCAAAGCAGAGAATGCCGTGCTTCTAGTGGAACGCTGGATCATGATGCGGCTGCGACACCAAACCTTCTATACCTTCAAGGCGCTGAATCTCGCTATCCGAGAACTCATGAATGAGTTAAACCAACGTGAGATGAAACAGTATGGCGCGAGTCGTCAATCATTGTTCGATAAACTCGACAAGCCAGCGTTAAAGCCTCTCCCCAAACAGCGTTATCTGTATACCGAAACCAAGCGAGCCAAAGTTGGGCCTGATTATCACATTGAATATCACCGTCATTACTACTCGGTTCCCCATCAACTTGTTGGCCACTATGTTGAGCTAGAAGCCACCAATCGTCTGGTGCAGATCTACCACCAAGGTAACTTGGTCGCTCAACATCCACGCAGCCAACGAGAGCGAGGAAATAGCACCAACGCAGAGCATATGCCAAGTAACCATCAACATCAAAAGTGGTCCCCTGGACGCTTGCTCAACTGGGGAGCCAATATCGGCCCGGCTACACGAGAAGTCATCAATAAGATGCTCAACTCCAAACCTCATCCAGAGCAGTCGTATCGCTCCTGCCTTGGGCTGCTCAATCTGAGTAAAGCGCATGGTGAATCACGCTTAGAGCAAGCCTGTAAAGATGCGCTGATGCTGACAAAACCGAACTACACCTTCATCAACAATCTACTGAAAAACAATCGAGAAGGACAACTGAGCAAAGACAACACGAGCACGCCGAACCTTGTTCATAGCAATGTCCGTGGCCCGAACTGTTATCACTAGGAGAAAGGATATGAACACACTCAATAACCAACTAAAAACCCTGCGGTTGAGCCATGCGGCGAAAGCGTTAGAGCAGCAACAAGAGCAACTGACGACCTACGCAGAGCTGGACTTCGAGGAGAGACTAAGCCTGCTTCTGGAAAGCGAAATCTTGAATCGCAATCAGACCAAAATCCAACGCTTAAAACGACAAGCCAAATTAAGAGTGGATGCACAGCCGAGCCAACTCGTCTACAAGGAGGGACGAAACCTCAAC